>NZ_JBHZAV010000008.1:32550-124827 GCF_042754445.1 Embleya sp. NPDC059213 | reverse complement strand
AGAACTCCCGGGCGCGGCTTCGGAGTTGGTATTCGCTCACCGTGCGGAGTCGGCGATCGTCCGCCGCACGGGCGGCGAACGGCGGCTACGCGGCGGCGGTGCGCCGACGCGGGGCGCCGCCGCCGGCGGTGGTCCCACCGGTACGGGTCGAGGCGGCACCGGCTGCGGTGGACGGACGACGTCCGGTACCGCTGCCGCCACCCTGGCCGGGCCGACGACCGCGACCGCGGCCACCGGCCGAGCCACCGCGACGCGGGGTCTCGGAGACCGGCGAGGAGATCACGACCGGGATGCCCGAGGGCACCTGGGCGCCGGTGACGCGGGTGAGTTCCTCGTCGCCCGAGCGGACCTGGATGGTCGACGCCTCGATGCCGGCGATCATCATCAGGCGGGCCATCTCGCGGCGCTGGTTCGGCGTGACCAGCGTCACGACGCTGCCCGACTCGCCGGCGCGCGCGGTACGACCGCCGCGGTGCAGGTAGTCCTTGTGGTCGGTCGGCGGGTCGATGTTGACGACCAGGTCCAGCCCGTCCACGTGGATGCCGCGCGCCGCGACGTTGGTCGCGATCAGCGCGGTGACGTGCCCGCTCTTGAACTGCTCCAGCGTGCGGGTGCGCTGCGGCTGCGACTTGCCGCCGTGCAGCGCCGCGGCGCGCACGCCGCTCTGCAACATCTGGCGGGTGAGCCGGTCCACCGCGTGCTTGGTGTCCATGAACATGATCACCCGGCCCTCACGCGCCGCGATGTGCGTCGCGGCGGTGTGCTTGTCGGCCTCGGTCACATGCAGCACGTGGTGCTCCATCGTGGTGACCGCGCCCTGCGAGGGGTCGACCGAGTGCACGACCGGGTCGGACAGGAAGCGCTTGACCAGGCGGTCGACGTTGCGGTCGAGCGTGGCCGAGAACAACATCCGCTGACCGTCCGGCTGCACCTGGTCGAGCAGCGCGGTGACCTGCGGCATGAAGCCCATGTCGGCCATCTGGTCGGCCTCGTCGAGCACCGTGATGCCGACCGCGTCCAGCCGCGCGTCGCCGCGGTCGATCAGGTCCTTGAGTCGGCCCGGGGTGGCCACCACGACCTCGGCGCCGTTGCGCAGCGAGCTGGCCTGCCGACCGATCGACATGCCGCCGACGACCGTGGTCATCCGAAGCTGGACCGAGTTGGCGTACGGCATCAGCGCGTCGGTGACCTGCTGCGCGAGTTCGCGGGTGGGCACCAGGACCAGGGCGAGCGGCTGCTTGCTCTCGGCCCGCCGACCGGCGATCCGGGCGAGCATCGCGAGGCCGAACGCGAGCGTCTTGCCCGAGCCGGTCCGACCGCGACCGAGCACGTCCCGCCCGACCAGCGCGTTGGGCAGCGTGGCCGACTGGATCGGGAACGGCTCGGTGACACCCTGCCGGGTGAGCGCGGCCAACATCGGCTTGGGCATGTCCAGCTCGGCGAACGAGTTCACCGCGGGCAGCGACGGCGTGGTGCTGACCGGCAGCGCGAACTCGGCCACGGGAGCCGCGGTCATCGGCTTGCGACGGTTGCCCGACGGGGCGCCGCCGCGGCCTCGGCCGCCACCGGAGCCGCCGCCGTAGCCACCACTGCGGCCGGCGGAGCTGCCGCCGCTGCGGCTGTATCGGTCGTTGGAGCGGGGGGTGCGATTCATGGAGAACCTTCCTCGATGCGGCGCGTATCGAGGACGTCTCCGCGGCATGACGCCGCACAAGGAGTCGCAAGAACGAGCCGGACTAGCTGAAAAAGAACCGACGTGGTGACTCGGGATCACTCGCGTCGAGATAGTGCGCAACGGTCGGGCGCCTGCCGAAGAGCGGCGGCCGATGTGCCGGACCGTGCGAGGCCGCGCGACGAGGTCGCGTCGGGCAGGGTCCTGATCGGCGGACGCGGAGCATCCGCCTGGGGTGGTACACCGTGGCCTTCCCGATCGGAAGGACCGTCGCCCCGAAGGGCAGCCGGCCACGGGAAGGGCCCGCACCTTGCGGCGCGGGCCCTCGCTGCGCGGCCGAAGCCACGCCCATGAGACAGGTCAGACGATGTTGATGTTCTCCGCCTGCGGGCCCTTCTGGCCCTGCGTGACGTCGAAGGAGACCTTCTGGCCCTCCTGCAGCTCACGGAAGCCCTGAGCGTTGATGTTCGAGTAGTGGGCGAAGACGTCGGGGCCGCCACCGTCCTGCTCGATGAAGCCGAAGCCCTTTTCTCCGTTGAACCACTTCACGGTGCCAGTAGCCACGTATCTTCCCCTTCGGGGCAGTACCGGGATCTCGCACCCTGCGAAACCCGAATCGTTGCTGATTACCCCGCCCGGAGATGGACACCGGAAAAACAAAAGTGCACCTGTTGGCTACAACCAGCAGGCGCACAGAAAATTCCATGGGAACCACAGCAGCAATTAACGTTAGCACGCCGGAGGGCCCGGCCGGCGGGATCCTCCCGATCTTGTGCCGGCCGCACGCTCGCACACCGGGTGCGACCATGGACGCTCCGCCGGTCCCCGGCCACCTCCCAGCTTCCCCGAAGGGTTCGCGTGTCCTCCTCCGACTTCCCCGCGTCCGACGACTCGGCCCAGCCGATCTCCCTCTCCGCCATCGGCACCCCCCTCACCCTGGAGGACGTCAGCGCGACCGGTGGCTGCGGCGACGGCTGCGGATGCGCCGGTGGCGACATCGACATCGACGCCGACCTGCTCGACGCGTTCGTCACCGAGCAGGTGCTGGTGCGCCTGGAATCCGAACCCACCTTCGTCGCCCGGTCCATCGCGGCGCTCGCCGCCGGTGACGACATCGACGCCGAACTGGCCGAGGAGATCGAGGAGTTGGAGTCCGACCCGGTACTCCTCCTGGACGTGCTCGGGGCCACCCGGAAGAGCCTGCCGGAGATGGAGTCGGACGCGGTAGTGCTGCTCTTCCGCTACGTCATCGACCACGTGGCGCTCGGCCCGGCGGAACTGCCGCTGGAGGAGCGGGTGCAGATCGAGTGGCGGGTGCCGCCGGTTCAGGGCTGAGTCGAACGTGCCCCGTCCGGCTGCGCCGACCCGTTCCCGGCCTCCGGAAGCACGGTCGCAGCCGGCGGGAGCCCGACGTCGGCAAGCTCCGGCCGCGGCGCCGGCCGCAGCCGTCCGGAGAACAGGTAGCCGGCTCCGAGCCCGATCAGCGCCGCCGAGACGTGCCCGATCGTGGTGAAGTCCGGCAACGCGCCGAACCACTCGACGGACGAGAACGGGTACAGCAGGCAGACGAGCGCCCACCAGGGCCGCAACCACCGGGACAGCAGCGGGGTGACCGCCGCTATGGCCGCCATCGAGGCGTAGCTCACCCCGTAGTCGAGCGAGTACCGGGTGTCCTCCGGATAGGTTCCGGCGTCGATCGCCACGGTCAGCACCACCGCTGTGACGAGCGTCGCACCCACGTGTCCGAGCACCGTGACGCCGACCGCGCGCAGCGTGCCGACCCGGTGCTCCAGGAACGCCATGCACACTCCGAGCCCGAACCCGATCGTCAGCACGTTGCCGAGCAGGGTGCCGTGTACGTCCGCGACCATCAGGCTGCCCGCCATCGCGCGCAGCGGATGGTGGTGCAGGTTGTCGAGGTTCGTGCTGATCTCGTCCAGGAGCCGATCTGCGGCGGTCTCGGACATCAGCCGGCCGACCACGACTCCGGTGATCGCGAGCAGGAACAGTACGGCGAAGGTCGCCGGGCTGCGTCGCGGATATCCGACGAGGCCGCGCAGTTGGCTCGCGGGGTTCCGACTCACGGTGCGACTCTCCTTGTGCCGGCGCGGGGACGCGGCGCGAAACCACCATGCTGCATCACCCGGCCGGGTCGCCGCGGCCCGGTCCCCGAATCGGACGGTCGACGATTCGGTGGGCACCGAAACGACCCGCCCCTAGCGTCGTGTTCGTCAGCGCGTCCGCCACCGGTGAACGCTTCGGCAGCGGCCCACCCGGGCCGCCGGCACAGGGGGTCCAAGCGATGTCGGAGACACGTCTTCGCCCGGCGACCGGCGTCGATCGGCGCGCCGTCGCCGCGGCGTGCGTCACGGTGGTGTTCTGGGCGTCCGCGTTCGTGTCCATCCGCAGCGCGGGCGCGCATTTCGCCCCCGGGGCGCTGGCCCTGGGGCGGATGTTCGCCGGTTCGCTGGTGCTCGGCACGATCGTGCTGGTGCGCCGCGAGGGTTTCCCGCCGCGCGCCGCGTGGCCCGGCATCCTGCTCTCCGGGGTGTTGTGGTTCGGCGTCTACATGGCGGTGCTGAACTGGGGCGAGCGCAAGGTGGACGCGGGCACCGCGGCGATGGTGGTCAACATCGGCCCGATCGCGATCGCGCTGCTCGGCGGTTGGTTGCTCAAGGAGGGCTTCGCACCGCGCCTGCTCGCCGGCATCGCCGTCTCATTCGCGGGCGCGGTCGTGGTGGGCGTCTCGATGTCGGACGGCGGCGGGGCGCCGCTGCTGGGCGTGGGCCTGTGCGTGCTCGCCGCGCTGTCCTACGCGGCCGGCGTGGTCGCGCAAAAGCCCGCGCTGCGACACACCTCCGCGCTCCAGGTCACCGCGTACGGCTGCTTCATCGGCATGCTCTGTTGCCTGCCGTTCGCCGGGCAACTGGTCGAGCAGACCGCCGACGCACCGCTCTCGGCCACGCTGAACGTGATCTACCTGGGCATCTTTCCCACCGCACTGGGCTTCACCACGTGGGCGTACGCACTGGCCCGGACCACCGCGGGCAGGATGGGCAGCACCACGTACGCGGTGCCGGCCATCGTGGTGCTGCTCGCCTGGGTATTCCTGGACGAGGTGCCCGGCCCGCTGACCTTCCTCGGCGGCGCGCTGTGCCTGGCCGGCGTCGCGGTCTCCCGGGGTGGTGCCCGCCGACCGGTGACCGGGTCCGACCCGAAGGCCGCCGAAGGGCCGCCGGTGCGGCAGGATCTCCCCGGACGATGACCGGACGAGGGAGATGTCGTGACAGCGGTGGGTCGGGTCCTGGCGGATCGGTACGAACTCCTCGAACAGCGCGGTCGCGGCGGGCTCGGTCGGGTCTGGGCCGCGCACGATCGCACCGAGTCCCGCGACGTCGCGGTCAAGCTGCTGCACGGCCCGCCCGACGACGAGGCCGCGGCGCGGTTCGTGCACGAGGTGCGCGCGGCGGCGGCGCCGGCGCATCCGGGCCTGGTCGCCGTGCTCGACGTGGGGCGGGACACCGACGGCACGCCGTTCCTGGTCACCGAGTTGCTCACCGGCCGCGATCTGCGGGCGACGCTGGGCGCGGGTCTGCCCGAGCCCGCGAACGCGGTGGCGTGGGCGGCGCAGGTCTGCGCCGCGCTCGAACACGCGCACCGGGCCGGTCTGGTGCACGGCGACCTCAAGCCCGCCGACCTGTTCGTGGGCGAGGACGACCGGGTCCGAGTGCTCGACCTCGGCCTCGCCCGGCACCTCGCGGCGGTCGCCACGACCGGCACACGCCTGCTGGGGACACTCGCCTACACCGCGCCGGAACGACTGCGCGGGCAGCCCGCCGAGCCCCGCTCGGATCTGTACGCACTGGGCTGCGTGCTCTACGAACTGCTCACCGGCACACCGCCGTTCGGCACCGGCGACGTGGCCGCCACGGTCTGCGCCCAGCTCGACGCGATCCCGGAACCGCCCGAGCGGCGCGGCGTGGACGTGCCGGCGCACCTGAGCAGGCTGGTCCTGGACCTGTTGGCGAAGGATCCCGCGCAGCGCCCGGCCGACGCGGCCTCGGTCGCCGCGCGGCTGACCGAGACGCCCCCGCCGCCCCCGGCAAACCGTCCCCGCCCGCCCGCCGCCCCGCCGCTGATGCCGGCTCCGCCGGTACCGCCCCCGCCCGCCCCGCCGCAGCCCCCGCTCGGCCCGCCCGTGTTCCCGCCCCCCGTCGCGGCGGCCGCGGCGGCAGCCGACGAGGACGACGAGCCGCAACTCCGCCGGGCCGCGGCGTCCGGCGATCCGGACGCCGCGGTGCAACTCGCCTACCACCTCGCGGACACCGGCCGCGAGACCGAGGCCGAGGCGCTGTACCGCGAGGCCCTGGCCCGCAACCACCCGGAGGCCGCGAACGACCTCGCCGACCTGCTCGCGGCCACCGATCGAGCCGGTGAGGCCGAGGAGTTGTACCGCCGCGCGTTGGCGCAGGGCCACCCGGACGCGGCGAACAACCTGGGCCGACTGCTGGTGCGCCTGGGCCGGACCCCGGAGGCCGAGATGCTCTTCCGGCACGCCTCGGCCCACGGCCACGACGACGCCGCGAACAACCTGGGCCTGCTCCTGGCCGGCTCCGGGCGCCCGGACGAGGCCGAGCAGTTGTTCCGGCACGCCTACGCACAGGGCCACCCGGACGCCGCGGTCAACCTGGCCGGGTTGCTGGGCGCGCGCGGTCGGCTGAAGGAGGCGGAGAAGCTCTGCCGTCGTGCGTTGGTCGAGGGCCACCCGGAGGCCGCGATCGTGCTCGCCGGCCTGCTGGAGCGCCGCGGTCGCACCCGCGAGGCGGAGGAGATGTACCGGCGCGCCCTGGCCGAGGCACACCCGGCGGCCGCCGGCCAACTCGCCCGTTTCCTGGACGCCCAGGGCCGCGGCGGGGAAGCGATGTGGCTGCGCTCGTAGTGCCGCGTGGGCGGTGGGCGGACCCCCGGCGGGTCCGCCCACCGGCACGGACCGCCGTCAGTCCGCGAAGACCTCGCGGAGCTTGGCCTCCTGGTCGTTGGACAGGTTGCTGCGCACCAGTTCGGCCTGGGCCCCGCCGAACGCCTCGTGCACCCGGTCCACCACCACGTTCGAGGTCATCACGAACAGCGCGGAGGTGCCCGGGGTGATCTGCCGGCGCACCTCGGCGACGAAGTCGTCGTCGATGCCGACGTCGCTCATGCTGCCGCCGAGCGCGCCCGCCGCGGCGCCGATCGCGGCGCCCAGCAGCGGCACGAAGAAGATCAGGCCGAAGAGCATGCCCCAGAAGGTGCCGGACAGCGCGCCGATCCCGGTGAGGCTGTTGAGCTGCTTGGTCTTGGGCTTCTTGGCGTCCGCGGGCCACGACACCACGGCCGCGTCGTGCACCCGGACGAGTTCCTGCTTCTGGAGCGTGAGCAGCGTCTGTTCGGCATCGGCCGCGCCGTGCGCGGTGGGGAACTTCCAGACGGTGAGCGTGGACACGCAAGACCTCCGACATCGATGCGGACGAAGCGCCACGCACGGGCCCCGGGGGGTCCGTGCGTGGCGGGTGGTGTGGCCTGTTACTCCATCGGTCCCTCGTGCTCGGCGTCCCGGCGGTGCGCTCCGGTGCCCATGCGGCGGCTCTCGTCCCGGGCCCGCCACTCGGACACCGTCTCGTCCGAGTAGTAGCCCTGGGCGGCGTCCCAGCGCACGGTCAGCGCGAACAGGACCACCAGGTCCAGCGCGATCACGATGGTGGACCAGACCGGGTGCGCGGCCAGGAAGCCGATCTCACCGATGATGTTCAACATCACCAGGAACGTACCGATCACGCGGGCCCAGGTCGCACCGGTGAGCAGCCCCCCACCGACGAGCAGTTGCAACCCGCCGAAGATCAGCAGGATGACGCCCCACGTGTTGTAGTTCCACACCAGGAGATCACCGGAACGGGTGACGAAGTACCCGTCCGAGAACAGTGCCGTGAACCCCTGGAAGAGGTTGAGGACACCCAGGACGAGCAGGGTGCATCCGGCGAAAGCCACCCACCCGGACCAAGCACCCGACATGCGGGTTTTGCTGTTCATGGCCTACTCCCAACCCCGGCCCGGACGGCCGGGAAGGTTATGCCTCGTGCCGATTGCCTGCCGTCGCGGGTGCCCGCGACCTTGCGAGTCGGCCTTCTCGCACCTTGGCACAGCTTGTCCTATTTTGCACCTTTTTCTAAAGACGAGTAGATACGCGGTTTTGATGGAACCCGCCCCGGGACACCTGGTCACGAGCGGGGAGGACTGCAGCGATGTCCCAGGCAGCATCCGAATCGGGCGAACGGACGAGGGGCCGGCACCGGTTGCGGCTCGCCCTGGCCTGCCTGTTCCTGGCCCTGGCCTGCGTACTCACCCCGGTCGCGGTGGCGGCCTCGTGGGCGGACGACGAGATCGGCGACACCGATCGTTTCGTCGCCACGCTGGCGCCGCTGTCCTCGAACCCGGACGTCCAGGCCGAGGTCGCCGATCGGGTGGCCGAGGCCGCCGTGCAGGCGGTGGACGTGGGCGGGTTGAGCGACGCGCTGCGCGAGGCCCTGGGCCTGGATCCGAACGACGCGTCGGGGCCGGTCACCGGATCGATTCGGAACCTGTTGCACGGCGTGGTGAACCAGGCCGCCCTCGCCTTCGTCGCGAGCGACGCGTTCGACGTCGTGTGGCGCGACGCGCTCCGCCTGGCCCACGCGTCCGCGTTGCGCGCGCTGGAGGGCGAGGACGACGGCGCGGTCACCTCGTCCGGCGGCGAGGTGGTGCTGGATCTGGGTCCGACGATCGACCGGGTCCGGCAGGGCCTGGTGGACCGGGGCTTCTCGATCGCGACCAACATCCCGAGTACCGACCAACGGTTCGTCCTGCTGCACCGCGAGGGGTTGCGCAAGGGTCAGGACGCGTTCCGGTTCCTGAACGCCGCGGGCACCTGGCTGCCGATCGTGGTGGCGCTGCTCTTCGTGGTGGGTGTGTGCGTCGCGCCCCGACGTCGTCGGGTGATCATGTGGACGGCCCTGGGCACCCTGCTCGCCCTGCTCGTGCTCGCGATCGGGCTGGCCGTCGCGCGCCGGTACTACCTGGACCGGTTGCCGTCGGAGATCTCCCGGGACGCGGCGGCGGCGACCTTCGACGCGCTGGTGCGGTTCCTGCGCGAGACCACCCGCTCCCTGGCGATCATCGCCGCCGCGGTCGCGATCGCCGCCTTCGTGGTCGGCCCGGCGCAGCGGGCCGCGGCCGTTCGGCGGGTGCTGGCGGCCGGTCCGGACGCGGCGGGCGGCGCGCTGGCCCGGACCGGTCTGGGCACCGGGTCGGCGGGCCGCTTCGTGGCCGCGCGGCGGGGCCCGATCTACGCCGTGGTGGGCCTGCTCGGCGGGGTGTGGCTGGCCTGGTGGAACCATCCGACGGTGCCCGCGGTGCTGCTGGTCCTGTTGGTGGTGCTGGCCGTCGTGGCGGTCCTGGAGGTCGTGGCGGCGGCCGGAACCCCCGAGCCGGCCGGGGTCGATCGGTGAGTGTGCGGCCCCGTCCCAGGGGGCGGTGACCCGACTGCGCGGCCGGGTCGAGGACATGCCGGTGATGGCGTTCGTGGGTCGGTTGACCACCCGGTTCCTGGTGGTCGACAGCGTCGAGGCGGCCACCATGTCGGCAGCGAAGGTGTTCCTCGCCGGTGTCCCGGCGCTGTTCGTGTTCGCCGCGTTCGCCCCCCGGGTGCTGCGCGACGAATTGCTCGACTCGCTGCGCGCGATCCTGGGCCTGCCCGCCGGCACGCTGGACGAGGTCTCCCGGGTCCACGACGCGGGCGAGCATCCGCGCCGGCAAACCGGTGCGGCCAGTGCGGTGTTCACCCTGTTGATGGCGGGCCGGGTGGCCCGGTCGCTGCAACGGTTGTGCCGGCGCGTGGTTCGTGCGGGTGGTCGGCTTCAGCCCCCGACTGATCGGGCGCCGGTTGTTGGGGTCGTCGGTGTGGCTGGTCGCGCTGCTGTTCCAGGCGCAGTTGCACAACGGCTTCGGCGCCGGGCCCCGGCTCGGCGTGGTCGTCCTGTTCGTCGCCTCGGTGCTGCTGTGGTGGTGGACTCAGCACCTGTTGCCGGAGGGTCGGATCGGCTGGTGGCCGCTGCTGCCCGGCTCGCTGTCGGCCGCGCTGGGCACGATCGGCATGCAGTACGGCTCACATCTGGTGATGCCCGGGGCGGTGGCCCGCAGCGTGGCCGAGTTCGGCCCGCTCGGGCTGATGTTGACCCTGATGTCGTGGCTGGTCGCGGCCTGCGCGGTGGTGGTCTTCGCGATCACCATCGGCGCGTTCCTGGCCGAGGAGGAGCCGCTGGGCAGCCTGCTGGGCGCCCCCGAGGCGCCGCGGCACATCGACCCGCCTCAGGCCTGACCGGGGGTCTGCCCGGTGCGCCGGAACTCCGTCGGCGACTGCTGGACCCGGCGGGAGAACAGTCGGGCGAAGTAGGCGGGGTCGTCGTAGCCGACGTTGCGGGCCACCTCGTGGATGGACTGGTCGGTGGACAGGAGCAGGCGCTTGGCCCGGGACAGCCGGGTGCGCACGATGTACTCCTTGGGGGTGGTGCCGGTCGCGCGCTGCATCTCGCCGCGCAGGCCCGCCTCGTCCAGGCCCAGCCGGCGGGCGTGTTCGCCGACGGTGAGCGGCTCGGTGGCGTGCTCGTCGAAGTAGCGGACCACGCGCGAGCCGTCCTCGTCGACCCGGATCGTCTTCAGGTCGATGATCAACTGGTGCACGATCGCCGAGGTGACCACCTCGCGATTGGGCGCGCCCGGTTCCACCGCGGTCAGCAGCCGGTCGAAGCCCTGGCGCAGCGGCCGGACCCCGCCGAGCGACATCACCGGCTCGGCCCGGTCCAGGAAGCCCAGGTCCTCGTACGCCGCCGCGGTCGGCCCCTCGAACAGCACCCAGTGCTCGCGCCAGCCGGTCGGGTCCGGGCTGTACGCGTGGTACTCGCCGGGGAAGAGCAGGAAGGCGGCGGGCGCCTGGACCGGGATTCGCGGCGCGTGCCGGTTGCCGGAGCGGAACCAGCCCGATCCGCCTGTGATCAGGGTGAGTTGGTAGCAGCCCAGCACCCGGCCCTCGAACAACATCGCGTTGACCTGTTGCCAGCCCACGCCCAGGCACACCAGGCCGAGGGCCTGGTGCTCCTTTGCGGGCGTGAGATAGCGCGCGAAGATCATGGTGCGCCGATCGTACGGCGGCGGGCGCCGGCTGCGCAGCGGTTGTTCACGCCTTCACCCCGCCCGCGACCAGGTCGGTGCGCCAGAACCGTTGGAGCGACCAGAACGCGGCGACCAGCGGGATCACCGAGACCAGTGCGCCGACCACGACCAGGTTGGCGTGCGGCTGGTTGGGGTCGCTGTTCCACGCGTTCAGGCCCAGCGTGACCGGCCACAGGTGCTGGTTGTTGAGGGTGATCAGCGGCAGGAAGAAGTTGTTCCAGACCGCGACCAGTTGGAACAGGAAGATGGTCACCAGCGCGGGCGACATGATCCGCAGGCCGATGGTGCAAAAGATCCGGAACTCGCTCGCGCCGTCCAGCCGGGCCGCCTCGATCAGTTCGTCCGGCACCGACGCCTCGGCGTAGGTCTTGGCCAGGAAGACGCCGAACGGGCTGACCGCCGCGGGCAGCAGGACCGCCCAGATCGTGTCGACCAGGTGCACCTTGGAGAGCATCAGGTAGATCGGCAGCGCGAGCATGGGAGTGGGGATGAGCACCGCGCCCAGGATCACCGAGAAGATCGCGCCCCGGCCGCGGAAGCGGTACTTGGCCAGCGCGTAGCCGGCCATCGCGGCCAGGAAGGTGGCGACCACGCCGCCGCCGACCGCGTACAGCACCGAGTTGAACACCCAGCGCAGGAAGATGCCGCCGTCCTGGTCGAAGAGTTGGCGCAGGTTGGCGCCCAGGTTCCAGTCGGCGAACCAGAAGCCGTTGCTGCCGAACAGGTCGCTGGAGGACTTGGTCGAGGAGACCAGCAGCCACCACACCGGCATCAGGAAGTAGGTGGCCACCAGGAACAGGAACGAGGTGGTCAGCACCTGCGAACGCATCGGCGTGGTGCGGCCCTTGCCCACCTTGCGCGCACGCGGCGGGGCCTGCTCGCGGACCGGGCTCGCGGGCGGGGTGGTCAGCGTCGTCACAGCGAGGACCTGCCGTTCGTGAGCCGGGCGGAGAGCTTGAGGACCGCGAAGGACAACACGCAGGTGCCCAGCGCGAGCAGCACCGAGATCGCGGCGCCCTGACCGTAGTCGTTGTTCTCCACGGCCTTGTGGTATGCGGACATGATCGGGGTGTAGTCCGCGTCCAGCGACGAGGTCAGCGGTCGCAACACGCGTGGTTCGGTGTAGAGCTGGAGGGTGCCGATCACCGAGAACACGGTGGTCAGCGCGATCGCCGGGGCGACCAGCGGCACCTTGATCCGCCACGCCGTGCGCCACGGGCCGCAACCGTCCAACTCGGCGGCCTCGTAGAGCTCCTGCGGGATCGCCTGGAGCGCGGAGTAGATGACCAGCATGTTGTAGCCGGTCCAGGTCCAGGTGACCACGTTCGCGATCGACCACAACACCGCGTCCTCGCCGAGGAAGTCGGACGGCAGGCCGACCGCGTCCAGCATGCTCACCACGGGGCTGGAGCGCGGCATGTAGAGGAAGGCCCACAAGATGGTGGCGACCACGCCGGGGATCGCGTAGGGCAGGAAGTAGGCGGTGCGGAAGAAGCCCTTGAGTCGGGCCGACTTCGCGTCCAGGAGCAGGGCGAGCACCAGTGCGAGGCCGAGCATCACCGGCACCTGGATCACGCCGAACAGCAGCACGCGGCCCACGCCGTGCCACAGGGCGTCGTCGTGCAGCGCCTTGGTGTAGTTCTCGAATCCCGCGTACACCCGCTTGGGCGGGGTCAGGCCCAGGCCGGAGCGTTGCATCTTGTGCAGGCTCTCGACGATCGCGTAGCCGACGGGGACGGCGTACATCGCGGCGAACAGCACGCCGAACGGCGCGAGGAACATCAGGGGCGCGGACCGCCGGCGCTTGCGCCGCGGGATCGGTGCGCTCAAGGGCGGGCTCCCGGTGGATGGAACGAGTGGGGGACGGGTGGGCCGACGGCGGCGTGCCCGCCGTCCCGCGCGGGTGACGCGCGGACGGCGGGACACGGTACGAACTGCCGGCGGCGTCGGGGTGGTGACGGCGGGTCAGCCCGCGGCGGCCTTCAGGCCCTTGTCCTGGATGGCCTTGATCGTGGTGCCCTGGACGCCGGTCAGCGCGTCGGCGAGCTTGCCGTTGCCGGCGCCGGCCTTGCCCATCCGGTCGGTCAGGTCGGCGGAGACCTGGGTCATCGTGGGTCCCCACTGCCAGCCGGTCGGGGCCTGCGCGGCGGACTCCTTGAAGATGTCGTAGATCTTCGCGTTGCCGAAGTACGCGGAGGGCTGCTGCATCGCCTCCAGGCTCGCCCCGGCCGTGGCCGCCGGGTAGATGCCCGCGTCCTTGACCAGGGTGGTCAGGCTCCCGGTGTCGCTGCTCATCCAGTCCGCGAAGGTGACCGCGGCCTTGGTGTTCTTGCAGCCCTTGAGCACCGCCGTGCCGGAGCCGCCGATGTTGCCGGTGGCCTTGCCGTTCGCCTCCCACTGCGGCATCGGCGCCACCGCCCACTTGCCCGCCGCGTCCTTGTTGTTCTCCTCCAGCAGCGCGGTGAACCAGACCGGGCCGACGTAGCTGGCAACGCTGCCGTCACTCATGCGCTTGTACCAGTCGGGAGTGGAGGTCGGGTCGGCGGAGACGACCTTCCTGTCCAGGAGTTGTTGCCAGTACTGGGTGACCTTTTGGGTGCCCGGCTCGGTCAGCGAGACCTTCCAGGTGTCGCCCTCGGGCTTGAACCAACTGCCGCCGTTCTGCCAGGCCATGCCCGCGTACCACCACGGGTCGTTGCCGCCGAACGCCGAGTAGGACACCGCCGGGTCGGCCGCGTGCACCTTGTCCGCCTGCTGGGCGAACTCGTCCCAGGTCTTGGGCGGGGTGAGGCCGTTCCTGGCGAAAATGTCGGTGCGGTAGAACATCGCGACCGGGCCGGTGTCCACCGGGATGCCGTAGGTCTTGCCCGCGACGCTCATCTGCGACCAGGCGCCGGCCGAGTACTTGGACTTGACCCCGGCGGCTTCCTTGTCCACGTCCTGGAGCGCGCCCTCGACCAGGAAGCTGGGCAGGGTCTCGTAGCCCATCTGGGCCAGGCACGGGGCGTTGTTCGCCTTCACCGCGGCGAGCATCTTGGCGTAGCCGCCCTTGGAGCCCGGCTCGACCTTGTTGTAGTTGACGTGGATGTCGGGGTGCGCGGCGTTGAACGCGGTCACGGCCTTCTCGTAGGCCGGGTTCCATCCCCAGAAGTCGAGCTGGGCGGTGCCGCCGCCCTGGCCCCCGGGCGTCTTGTCGCCCTGTGCCGCCTTGTCGGTCTTGTCGCTGCCGGAGTCCGAGTCGGAGCCGCAGGCGGTGAGCGCGGTCAGGGCCGCGAGCGTGACCGCGACGGCGGTGTGGCGGGCCGTCCGGCGGCCTCGGCGCGAGGAACGCGAAGCGGCGCGCGGCGAGGGGCGCGAAGCACGGGTGCTACCCCACATGAGGTGGCCGTCCCTTCGGGAAATGGGCAGGGCTCGACGGAGCCCGGCAGGTGGTCGGAAGGCAGAGGAGGCTGTCTGGCCGCCGATCATGTGCCCTGCCCGACAAAGCGTCAACGGGTTGCCGGGCGGATCATGGTTTTGTCGAGGTGATCCGCAAGAAAAGTCCAAGTGTCTGGTCACCGAATGGCAAGGGGCGTGAACCAGAGAGTATCCATCCAGGTGAGAGCGTTGGAACCACGGGTCACCGGGTGTAGAAAAGTCCACGATGCCGCTCAGAAGAGTGCATGTTCGAGTCGCGCGGGTCGGGCACGATGATCCGGACCCACCGCACGGATCTGCCCGAGGAGCGTCTTGACCACCCCCAGCCTCGTCCCGAGTCGAGACGGCTTCACCCTCGACGGCAGGCCGTTTCGCATGCTCTCCGGTGCCCTGCACTACTTCCGCGTGCATCCCGCGCAGTGGGACGACCGGCTGGCCCGGTTGCGCGGCCTGGGTCTGAACACGGTCGAGACCTACGTCGCCTGGAACGTGCACGAACCGACACCGGGCCGCTTCGACTTCACCGGCGGCAAGGACCTGGTCGCGTTCCTGCGCGCGGCCGAGCGCCACGGGCTCAAGGCGATCGTTCGGCCGGGCCCCTACATCTGCGCCGAGTGGGAGTTCGGCGGCCTGCCCGCGTGGCTGCTCAAGGACCCGGGGATGCGGCTGCGCTGTGCCCACCCGCCGTTCCTGGCCGCCGTGGACCGCTACCTCGACGCGGTGATGCCGCTGGTCGAGCCGCTGCTCGCGGAGCACGGCGGGCCGGTGATCGCGCTCCAGGTGGAGAACGAGTACGGCAGCTACGGCAACGACGTCGCGTATCTGCGGCACCTGGTCGAGGGGCTGCGCCGGCGCGGCGCGAACGGGCTGCTGTTCACCTCCGACGGGCCCACCGAGCCGATGCTCCAGGGCGGCACCGTGGCCGGCGTGTTGCCGACGGTGAACTTCGGCTCGCGCGCCGACGAGGCGTTCGCGACGTTGCTTCGCTGGTCGCCGGACGGGCCGCCGGTGTGCATGGAGTTCTGGAACGGCTGGTTCGACCACTGGCGCGATCCGCACCACGTACGGGACGCGGCGGACGCGGCGGCGGTGTTGGAGGACATGCTCGCGGCCGGCGGTTCGGTGAACCTGTACATGGCGCACGGCGGCACCAACTTCGGTCTGATGAACGGCGCCAACGAGCAGGACGGCGTCTATCAGCCGACGGTGACCAGCTACGACTACGACGCGGCGATCGGCGAGGCGGGCGAACTCACCGACAAGTATTGGGCCTTCCGCGAGGTGATCGGCCGCTACGCGCCGCTGCCGGTCGAACCGCCGCCGGCGCTGCCGGCGCGGATCAAGCTCGGCGAGGTCGCCCTGCCCTCGGCGGCGGCGCTGCTCGCGCACGTCGAGGACCTGTCCGCGCCGGTGTACTCGCCCGGCACGCTCACCATGGAGGAACTCGACCAGGCGTACGGCTTCGTGCTCTACCGGACCTGGATCAGCGGTCCGCGCGAGGCGGCGCCGTTGCACGTGGACGGACTGGCCGACCGGGCCCAGGTGTTCCTGGACGGGGTGCCGGTCGCGGTGCTGGACCGCAGCGAAGGCGGCTCACCCTCCTGCGAGTTGGCCATTCCCGCGGGCGGTGCGCGGCTGGACCTGCTGGTGGAGAACTGCGGGCGGGTCAACTACGGCCCCGGGCTGCACGACCGCAAGGGCATCACCCGGGGGGTGCGGCTGGAGCGGCAGCACCTGTTCGGCTGGCAGATGTACCCGCTGCCGCTGGACGCCCCGGACGGACCGGTGCTGCCGGACGCCTCCGGGCCGATCCCGGCGGGTGTACCGGTGTTGCGCTCGGGCACGTTCGAGGTGGAGACGGTCGGCGACACCTTCGTCCGGCTGGACGGCTGGACCAAGGGCCTGGTCTGGGTCAACGGCTTCCTGCTCGGCCGCTACTGGTCGAAGGGGCCGCAGCGCACCCTGTATGTCCCGGGACCGCTGCTGCGGGCGGGGACGAACACGGTGACGGTGCTGGAACTGCACGGTCCCGGCGGGGCGCAGGTGACGTTCACGGACACGCCCGACCTGGGCGAGCCGGCCGCGGCGCCGATGATCGACTAGGCCCGGTCCGGCGTCCTGCGGCGCGGCGCGCGTCAGTCGGCGTCCGGTTCACTGACGCCGTGCCGGCGGGCGAGGTCGATGAACAGGCGGGCGGAGCGCTCTCGGGCGTCTTCTCGGCAGAGCAGAATGATGCCGCGGCGCAGGGGCGGGTCGAGGGAGCGGATGCAGGCGGATTCGCCGAAGACGTCCTGTGCCACGTCGCGGTACCACAGCAGCGATCCCTCGCCGTTGAGGACCCCGGCGACCCAATTGACCCGGTCGTCGTGTTCGCAGCCGGCGATCGGTCGGACGCCCATCTCGGCGAACATCGCCTCGAACTGGGAGCGGCGCTCGGTACCGCGTCTGGGCAGCACCATCCGCAGGCCGTCCAGCGCGGACCACGGCACCGGGTCGGGCAGCCGGGTGTCGAGTGGCGACACGAGCACCACCTCCGCCGCGGCGAGCCGGTAGGTGCGCAGGTCGCCGGGCCCGGGCGCGTCGGCCACCCCGATCGCGGCGGTGCCCGCGCGGACCGCGTTGAGCACTCCCCCGCGCCCGTCGTACCGGGTCACCTCGATCGGCGCCTCCGGGTGCTCGGCGGCGAACATCGAGACCATCCGGGCGACATGGCCGATCGCGAGGGTGGCGGTGGTGGCCACGGTCAGTGGGGGCTCGGTGACCGGGCCGGCCACCCGGCCGATGTCCTCGATCGCGCCGACGGCGTCCAGCACGGTACGGGCGATCCGCACCACCCGGGAGCCCTCGGCGGTCAGTCCCACCGTCCGGCCCTCGCGGACGAACAGCTCGGCGTCCAGCTCGTGTTCGAGGGCCTTGAGCGCCCGGGACAGGGCGGACTGGGCGACGTAGAGGGCTTCCGCGGCGGCGGTCATGGTGCCGAAGTTGGCGACGGCGACGAGGTAGCGGAGCTGCTGGAGGGTCACGCGCCGCACCATAACGGTCACGCCACCCATGCCGGCAGGGTCACAAAACGGGTAATTCACCGCCGGCGCCCGGGGGATCGCTCCACTCGGGCGGATCACGCGGGCATCGGTATATGCCGTGCGGGCAAGGTTCGGCGTCGCGCCGGCCGTGATCCGGGGCCGATCGGGCCGTGTGCCGACTGGGCAGAGCGGCCCCGGGGGATTTTCGCCGGAGCTTTCGCGCGGCGGGCCCGCGACCGGTTCGTCGTTGACACCTCGATGCCCGAAACCGACTATACGGCGCAGTGATTCGGCTGCGGGCGATATTTCGATTTCGCACCGCTTTCGAGCGTTTGACAATTCCTGACTTGGATACGTCCCGACATCGGCATCGATGCGGCGATTTCTCGTGCCCGGAACCGAAGTTCCCGAAAGCGTGGCGCCCGGTATCGCCTTCGCGCGCCCTTCGCACCGCACCGTTCGTCCCGCCGCACGGTTTCCCGGATGGAGGCACTCCCCCATGACGTCGCAGTCCCCGCGTCGCGATCAGGTCCTCGCAGTGAGCCCGCTGGGTCGTCCCAACGCCCGACTCGTGATCGCCGCGCATCGGGCCGGCGCGCTCGGGGTGCTCGACCTCGGCCGCGAGCGCGACGCGGCGCTCGACGCGTTGACCGAGGCATCCGCCTTGTCGTCCTTCGGTGTTCGGGTGCCGGTGGGTTGTCCGCTGAGTCCGGACGAGTTGCCCTCCCGGGTGCGGGTGGTGCTCCTGGCGCCGGACGCGCCGTGGCCCCTCGCCGCCGTCGGGCCGGGGCGGCGGGTCCTGGTCGAGGTCACCTGCGTCGAGCAGGCCCGTGCGGCGGTGGCCGCCGGGGCTGCGGGAGTGGTCGCGCGCGGCGCGGAGAGCGGTGGTCGATGCGGCGAGTTGACCACCTTCGTACTGCTTCAGCAGTTGCTCGCGGACGAGAGTGTTCCGGTGCCGGTCTGGGCGGCCGGTGGCATCGGTCCGCACACCGCCGCCGCGGCGGTCGCGGGCGGTGCCGCCGGCGTGCTGCTGGACACCCAACTGGCCCTGGTCGCGGAGAGCACCCTGCCCGCCGACGTCGCAGCGGCCGTGCGGGCGATGGACGGCAGCGAGACGGTCGTGCTCCGCGGGCATCGGGTCTACCGGCGGCCCGACCTGCCGATCGCGGAACTGGCCGAGCAGGCCGCCGACCTCGGCGCCGCACTGGGTGCGAGCGGGCTGCACCGCGAGTTGTTGCCGGTCGGCCAGGACGGCGCGTCGGCCGCCCGGCTCGCGGACCGGTACGGCACCGCCGGTCGGGTGTTGCGCGCGGTGCGCGAGGCGATCGTGGACCAGGTGGCCTCGGCCGCCCGGCACGGAGTGGGGCTGCGGCCCGCGCAGGGGCCGATGACGCGGGTGAGCGACCGGGCCGCGTTCGCGCACGCGGTGGCCCGGCAGGGCGGGTTGCCGTTCCTGGCGTTGTCGCTGCTGCGCGGCCCGCAGGTGGGCGCGCTGCTCGGCGAGACCACCGCGCTGCTCGGCGACCTGCCGTGGGGGGTGGGCCTGCTCGGCTTCGCGCCGCCCGAGCTGCGCGAGGAGCAACTGGCCGCGGTGCTCGCGGCGCGCCCGCCGTACGCGCTGATCGCGGGTGGTCGGCCGGATCGGGCGGCGCCGTTGGAGGCCGCCGGGATCCGTACCTATCTGCATGTGCCCTCCCCCGGTTTGTTGACCCAGTTCCTGCGGGAGGGCGCCCGGCGGTTCGTCTTCGAGGGCACCGAATGTGGTGGCCATGTCGGGCCGCGCGCGAGTTTCCCGCTGTGGGAGGCACAGCTCGACGAATTGCTGACCTTCGCCGAACGACACGCGGACGCGGGCGAGTTGGACCTGTTGTTCGCGGGTGGGATCCACGACGCGCGCTCGGCCGCGATGGTGGCCGCCGCGGCGGCGCCCCTGGTCGATCGCGGTGCGTCGGTGGGCGTGTTGATGGGGACCGCGTACCTGTTCACCCGCGAGGCGGTGGACAGCGGCGCGATCGTGCCCGGCTTCCAGGCGGCGGCGGTCGAGTGTGCCTCGACCGCGCTCGTGCAGACCGCGCCCGGGCATGCCACCCGCTGTGCGGGCACGCCGTTCGTGGCCGCGTTCGAGGCCGCCCGGCGCGATCTGGAGGCGCGTGGCCTGCCGTCCCGGCAGGTCTGGGCCGAGTTGGAGCAGCTCAACCTCGGTCGGTTGCGGATCGCCGGCAAGGGGCTGCGGCGCGAGGGCGACGCCCTGGTCGAGGTGGACGCGGACGCGCAGCGCCGGGACGGGATGTTCATGCTGGGCCAGGCCGCGGTGTTGCGGTCCGCGCCGACCGATGTCGCCACACTGCACCGCGAGGTCACCATCGAGGCGGCCGCGTGGCTGGCCCGCAGGGTGCGCGAGCTGGGCGGGCCGGCCCGACCCGTTGCGGCCGGACCGCAGGATGTCGCCATCGTGGGCATGGCCTGCGTCCTGCCGGGCGCACCGGATCTGGCCGGTTACTGGCGCAACATCCTGGCCGGCGTCGACGCGGTGACCGAGGTGCCGCACGACCGCTGGGACGTGGACCGCTACTTCGCGGCCGACGCCGACCCGGGCGCGACCGCTCGCGGCTCGGTTCGCGGTGCCGCCCCCGGCGCGGTCCCGCCCGGGCGCACCCCGTCCAAGTGGGGCGGGTTCGTGCCCGCGATCGGATTCGACGCCACCGGGTACGGGATCCCGCCCGCCTCGCTGGCGGCGATCGATCCGGCCCAACTGCTCGCGCTGCACGTCGCGTCGGGGGCGCTGGCGGATGCCGGCTACGGACCGGGTCGGGCCTTCGCCCGGGAGCGCACCTCGGTGATCTTCGGCGCCGAGGCGGGCGCGGACCTGGCCGGCGCGTACGGCTTCCGCGCGTTGTTCCCGGGCTACTACGGTGCGCTTCCCGCCGATCTGGACCGGCAACTGCCGACCCCCACCGAGGACTCCTTTCCCGGCGTGCTGGCCAACGTGATCGCCGGCCGGATCGCCAACCGGCTCGATCTGGGCGGGGTCAACTACACGGTGGACGCCGCGTGTGCGGCCTCGCTGGCCGCGCTGGACCTGGCCTGCAAGGAGTTGAACACCGGCTCCAGCGATCTGGTGTTGTGCGGCGGCGTGGACACGCACAACGGGATCAACGACTTCCTGATGTTCTCCTCGGTGCGCGCCCTGTCGCCGACCGGGCGGTGCGCCACGTTCGACGCGGACGCGGACGGGATCGCGCTGGGCGAGGGCGCGGTGTGTGTGCTGCTCAAGCGACTGGCGGACGCCGAGCGCGACGGCGATCGGGTGTACGCGGTGGTCAAGGGCGTCGGCGGGTCCAGCGACGGCCGTTCGCTCGGGTTGACCGCGCCGCGCCCCGAGGGCCAGCGGCGGGCGCTGGAACGCGCGTATCGGGCGGCGGGCGTATCGCCGGCCCGGGTCGGCCTGGTCGAGGCGCACGGTACCGGCACGGTGGTCGGCGACCGGGCCGAACTGGACACCCTCACCGCGGTGTTCGCCGAGCACGGCGCGACCCCCGGCGACTGTGCGGTGGGCTCGGTGAAATCCCAGATCGGGCACACCAAGTGTGCGGCGGGCCTGGCCGGCCTGGCCAAGGCCGCGCTCGCGGTGCACTTCGGGGTGCGCCCGCCGACCCTGCATCTGCGCCGACCGTCGGACCCGGGGCCGTTCGTGTTCGACGACCGGGCCCGGCCGTGGCCCACTCCGATCACCGAACGCATCGCGGGGGTGAGTGCGTTCGGGTTCGGCGGCACCAATTTCCACGCCGTGCTGGCTGGTTCGGAGCTGTCCGGGGTGGGCGGGCCGGGGGGCGCGGACGCCGCGTGGCCGGCCGAGTTGTTCTGCTTCCGGGGCGCGGACCGTGCGGCGGCGCACGCGGCGCTGGACCGGGTCGCCGACCGGCTGGACGCGGCCGAGGACCTGCCGCTGCGCGGCCTGGCGGCGCTCGCCGCCGGGGAAGGCGCCGACGAAGTCCCGGTCTGGGTCGCCTTCGTCGCGAGCGATCACGCCGATCTGCGGATCAAGCTGATGCTGGCCCGGGCGGGTGCGGTCGATCCCGCCGGCGAGATCTTCCACCGGGGGGCGGAGGTGGGCGGGCAGGTGGCGTTCCTGTATCCCGGACAGGGCAGTCAGCGGCCCGGGATGCTCGCCGATCTGTTCGCCCGTTTCCCCGAACTGTGCGACGGGCTGCGGGACATCGACCCGGAGTGTGTGCGGGCCATGTTCCCGCCGGCCGCGTTCGGCACCGAGGCCCGGGCCGAGCAGGCGGCCCGGATCACCGACACCCGCCGCGCGCAGCCCGCGCTCGGGGTGGCCGCCGTCGCGCTGACCCGGCTGCTCGACCGGTTCGGGGTGTGGCCGGACCAGGTCGCCGGGCACAGCTACGGCGAGTTGGCCGCGCTGTGGTCGGCGGGCGTGTTGGCCACCCGGGACCTGGCTCGGCTCGGCGAGGTGCGGGCGGCCGCGGTGCTGGCCGCCGCCGGCAGCGAACCGGGCGCGATGGCGGCGGTACCGGCCGGCGCGGACCGGGTGGCCGAACTGCTGGCCGGCATCGGCGGCGTCGTACTCGCCAATCGCAACACGCCGACGCAGACCGTCGTATCGGGCCCCGAGGCGGCCCTGGCGGCGGCGATCGCGGCACTGGCGGCGGCCGGGCTGTCCGCACGCCGACTGCCGGTGGCGTGCGCGTTCCACAGCCCCGTGGTCGCGGCGGCGGCCGACACCCTCACGGCCGCCGTCGCCGACCTGGACGTGCGGGTGCCCAGGATCCCGGTGTGGTCCAACGCCACCGCCGAGCGCTATCCGGACGCGGCCGCCGAGGTGCGCGCGTTGATCGCCCGGCAGGTGGCCGAGCCGGTGCGCTTCGCCGAGCAGATCGAGGCGATGTACGCGGCGGGCGTGCGGATCTTCGTCGAGGCCGGGCCGGGTCGGGCGCTGACCGGCATGGTCCGGACGATCCTGGGCGACCGGCCGCACACCGCGGTGGCCTGCGACGTGCCGGGCGAGGACGGGGTGCGCCGGCTGCTCACCGCACTGGCCGAACTCGCGGTCGCCGGCGTGCCGGTGCGGGTCGCGGGCGGCCTGGCCGGTCGGGTACGGCCGGTGGACGTCGAGCCGGGCACCCGCCCGGCCTGGACCGTGGACGGCCACCTGGTGCGTACCGCCGACGGCAGGCCGGTGGCGGGCGGGCTGCATCCGGCGACCCCGGTGGCCGCCCTGTCGACCGCCGGCCCGGCGGGTGCGGCGGGGGCGCCGGCCGGGGACGCGCGGGACGCGGTGTTGCTCGAATACCTGGCCGGCGCCCGGGCCGCGGTCGCCGCCCAGCGCGAAGTACTGCTGGGCTACCTGGGCGTGCCGGGCGGGGTGCCGGAGGCGCCGGTTGTTGCGCCCGGGGCGGTGGCGGCGGGAGTTTCGCTCGGGGTGGGGCCGGGTTCCGTGACGGGGGCGACTTCGGTGGCCGGGGCGGGTGCTGTGGCCGGGCCCGGGGCCGTCGCGGCGGTCGTCCCGGTCGAGGAGCCGGGTGGGCCGCTCACCCGCGAGCACGTGTTGGCCGTGGTCCTCGACATCGTGGGTACGCGGACCGGTTATCCCGAGGACATGCTCGATCCGGCGCTGGATCTGGAGGCGGATCTGTCCGTCGACTCGATCAAGCGCACCGAGATCATCGGCGAACTGGCCTTGCGGCTGCGGCTGACGGAGGCGGTCGGGGCGGCGGGGGCGGTCGGGGAGTCGGGGGTGCTCGGTGCGGCGGGGGACGCCGACGAGACGGTGATCGAGCGGCTGGCGAAGGTCAAGACGATCGACGCGATCGTGGCCGGGGTGCTGGCGGTCGACGCGGGGGCGGGCTCGGAGCCCGGCTCCGGTTCCGGCTCGGGGCCGGGCTCGGGGTCGGACTTGGGCTCGGGTTTCGGTTCCGGGTCGGACTCGGACTCGGACTCGGACTCGGGTTCCGGCTCGGGGCCGGTCCTGGGTTCCGGCTCGGGTTCGGGGGCCGGCTCGGGCGAACAGGTCGTGCCGGAGCCGCCGATCGAGCCGGTTGCCGACCGGCCCACGCGGCATCTGGTCGAGTGTGTTCCGATCGACGACCCGGTGCCCGCGGGCGAATCCGACCCACCGATCGGCGAGGCGTTGCGTGGTCGCCGGGTGGTCCTGGTCGAGGACGGCGGCGGAATCGCCTGGGCGCTGGCCGACCTGCTCGCGCCGCACGGCGTCGTGGTCGAGACGCGCGCCCGGGACCGGGCCGAACCGGGGGACGATCGGCCGGACCCGGCGTGGTCGCAGGTCGACACGCTGGTGCACCTGGCCGCGCTCGCCGACGGCCCGGACCCGATCCTCCCGGACGCCTTCGCGCTGCTGCGGGACGCGCTGGTGGGCGGCGTACGGCAGGTGTTCCTCGGCACCCCCGGCGGCGGCCACTTCGGCCGGGCGCCGGCCGCCGCCGGGCCCGATCCGGTGCCGGGCGCGGGCCTGGCCGGGTTCGCCCGGTCCGCCGCCCTGGAGTATCCGGACCGGGTGCTGCGCGCAGTGGACCTGGATCCCAAGGAGGAACCGGCCCGCATCGCCCGGCGGCTCCTGGCCGAACTGGTCCGCACCGCAGGCCGGCCCGAGCCCGATGCGCCGGTGCTGCTCGGCCTGTCCGGCGACCGTCGGCTGACCCTGCGCACCCGCCCGGTGCCGCTCCCGGACCTGTCGCCCGCCGACCGGGACGCCCGATTGCGCGAGCGGATCGGGCCGGACGCCGTGGTACTGCTGACCGGTGGGGCACGCGGCATCACCGCCCGGGCCGCCATCGGCCTGGCCCGTGCCACCGGGTGCCACATCGAGTTGCTCGGTCGTACCGGTGACGACGGCGACCCGGAGCCCGCCGCGCTCGCCGAGGCGACCGACGTCCCCGCGCTCCGGGCCGCGTTGATCGCGACCGGGATGCGCGCGCCGGCCCGGATCGAGGCCGAGCTGACCCGGGTACTCGGTCGCCGCCAAGTCCGGGCGACGCTCGCCGAGTTGGCCGAACACGCGGCGTCGGTCCGGCTGCACGTCGCCGATGTCACCGACGCCGACGCGGTCCGCCGGACCCTGACCGGGATCGCCGAGCGACACGGCAGGCTGGACGGGATCGTGCACGGCGCCGGTGTACTGGCCGATCGGCTGCTCGCGGACAAGACCGCCGAGTCCTGCCGGCAGGTATTCGCCACCAAGGTGACCGGGGCACGGGCGCTGGTGGCCGCTCTGCGCACGCTGCGGCCGACGTTGGCACCACCGGCGTTCCTGGTCATGTTCGGCAGCGTCGCGGGGGTGTACGGCAATCGGGGACAGACCGACTACGCCGCCGCCAACGACGCGCTGGCCACGCTGGGTCGGCACTGGTCGTCGGGGTCCGAGGACACCATCGCGCCGGTCGCGGAGCGGGTGCTGACCATCGACTGGGGTCCCTGGGCGGCAAGCGGCGGCGGCATGGTCACACCGGAGTTGGCCCGCGAGTACGGCCGACGCGGCATCGCATTGATCGACCCCGAGCACGGCGTCCGGGCACTGCTCGACGAACTGATCTCGGGCCGGGACGAACAGGCCGTCTACGTATGCCTGCCGGCCTCCGAGTCGGCGCAGACCCCGACGCCCGGATCGACGCACGAGTCGATGTGGGAGTCGGAGCGCGGGTCGGTGTCCGGATGAGCGCCCGGATCGGGGGGCGCGGGCCTCGGCCCGACGATGCGGCGATCGTCGGGATGGGTGCGATCTTCCCGGGCGCGGCCGACCCGGGCGGCTTCTGGCGGTTGATCGAGTCCGGCGGCGACGCGATCACCGAGGTGCCGGCGAATCGCTGGGACCCGGCGCTCTACTACGCGCCGGGCACGGCCGGCGAGCCCGCCCGCAGCGACCGGTTCTACTGCCGGCGCGGCGGCTTCGTGGACGACCTGGCCACGTTCGACCCGGTGCGCTTCGGCATCATGCCCGCCGTGGTCGCCGGCGCCGAACCGGACCAACTGCTCGCGCTGCGGGCGGGCGCCGAGGCGATCGCCGACGCGGGCGGCGAGGCCCGGCTGCCGGACCGGTCCCGAGTCGGGGTGATCTTCGGTCGCGGCGGCTACATGGGCGTGGCCACCGCCCGGCTCGACCAACGGGTCCGCACCGCGCATCAACTCACCGCGCTGTTGGCCGAGTTGGCGCCCGAGCTGGGCCGGGCCAGGTTGACCGCGATCCGGGCGGCATTCCAGGACTCGCTCGGCCCCGAGCGGCCCGAAGCTTCGATCGGCCTGGTGCCGAGCTTCACCGCGTCCCGGATCGCCAATCGGCTCGACCTGGGCGGCCCGGCCTACACCCTGGACGCGGCCTGCGCGACCTCGCTGCTCGCGCTGGACCAGGCCGCCGCCGAGTTGCGTTCCGGACGCTGCGACGCGGTGCTCGCGGGCGCCGTGCACCACTGCCACATCGCGACGTTGTGGAGCGTGTTCACCCAGTTGCGCGCGCTCAGTGCGAGCGAGCGGATCCGGCCGTTCGACCGGGCGGCGGACGGCACGCTGATCTCCGAGGGCACCGGTGCGGTGTTGCTCAAGCGGTTCGCCGACGCCGAACGCGACGGCGACCGGGTGTACGCGGTGGTCCGTGGTGTCGGGGTCTCCAGTGACGGCCGGGCGGCGAGTCTGCTCAGCCCGCTGGTCGACGGACAGGTCAGGGCGCTGGAACAGGCTTGGCGGGTAGCCGAGTTGGATCCGACCGTACCCGGCCTGCTGGGTCTGCTGGAGGCGCACGGGACCGGCACGCCGGTCGGCGACGAGGCGGAACTGACCACGCTGGGCAAGGTCTTCGGGCCACGCTCGGGCAACAGGCCGGCCGATGTCGCGCTGGGCACGGTCAAGTCCAACATCGGCCACACCATGCAGGCCTCCGGAATGGCGGGCCTGATCAAGGCCACCCTCGCCCTGCATCACCGCACGCTCCCGCCGACCCTGCACGTGCGGAACCCGCATCCGGCCTTCACCGGCACCCGGATGCGTCCGCAGGACCACGCCGAGTCCTGGCCGGTCAACCCGGCGGGCAGCCGGCTCGCGGCGATCAACGCGTTCGGCTTCGGCGGCGTCAACGCCCACGCCGTACTCGAACAGCCGCCCACGGGAACGGCGGTCGCACTGCCGGCCGAACCGGCCCGCGCACTCGCGCCGGCGATCGAGTCGGCCCGGACGGTCATACCGCCTGCCGGATCGGCCCGGGCGGTCACGCGGTCCGCCGAGTCGGGGCGTGGGGTCGGGCCGACCGCCGAGTCGGGCCGGGGGGTCGAGTCCGACGTGTTGACGCTGGCGGCCGGGTCGGTGGCCGAGTTGGGTCGGATGCTTGCCGAGGTTGCGGCCGGCCGGGCGGCGCCGGTGCCGCCCGGCACCGGGCCGTGTCGGCTCGCGGTCGCGAATCCGACGCGGAAGCGGCTCGCGTTGGCCGCGCGTGCGGTCGAGCGCGGTGTGCCGTGGCGCGGCCGGGCCGAGATCTGGTTCACCCCGCGCCCGTTGCTGGGCCCGTACACGCCGAATCCCGGCCGGGTCGCGTTCCTGTTTCCCGGTCTGGAGCCGGAGATCTCACCGCGGCTGGACGACCTGGCCGACGCGTGCGGCCGGCCCCGACCCGAGCTGACCGGCGCCGAGGACCTGGTCGGCCGTGCGGTGGACGCGCTGACGGCGGGCCGCTTCCTGGCGGCCGAGTGGGAACGTGCCGGTCTGGTCCCCGATCTGCTGGCCGGGCACAGCATGGGCGAGTGGACCGCGATGGTGGTGGCCGGGATGTACCCGCGCGCTGCGGTGGACGGCTTCCTGTCCTCGCTGCGGCCGGATTCGCTGGCCGTTCCGGACCTGGTCTATGCGGCGGTGGGCTGCGGGGTGGCGGTCGCCCGACGTCATCTCGTCGGCGCCGACTCGGTGGTGGTCTCACACGACAACTGCCCGAACCAGAGCGTGTTGTGCGGTCCGGCCGAAGCGGTCTCCGAAGTGCTGGGCCGGTTGCGCCGGGAGTGCGTCGTGGGTGGCGAGCTGCCGTTCCGCTCCGGATTCCACACCCCGATGTGGGCGCCCTACCTCGGGCAGGTCGCCGACGCGTTCGAGCAACTCCCGCTGCGGGAACCTCGGATGCCGGTGTGGTCGGCGACCGGCATCGCGCCCTATCCGACAAAAGCGGCAGCCGTCCGCGAATTGACCGTGCGTCATCTTCTGGAGCCGGTCCGGTTCCGGGAGTTGATCGAGGAGCTGTACGCGCAGGGTGTGCGGGTGTTCGTCCAGCCGGGTGCGGGCAGCCTGGTCGGCTTCGTGCACGACACGCTGCGCGGCTGCGACGCGCTGGCCGTCGCCGCGCACTCGACGCTGCGGCCGGGCCTGGCGGGCTTCCGTCGCGCCACGGCGGCGCTGTGGGTGGAAGGCGCGGCAATCGACCCGGCCGGGCCGACGGACCCACGTACGTCCGCGATCGAGGTGACCGACCGGGCAGGCACGCATGCGCCCACGAACCACTCGACCGGCCCCGCGAGCACCGATGCGCGCCGGCACCACCGGGCCGGCCCCGCGAGCACGCCCTCGCCCACGACCGAGGTGCCCGGGCCGGCGCCCGCACGCGCGGCCGACCTCGCCGCTGCCCCCGCCCGCGTCCCCGCACCCGCCCCGGCGCCGTCCGGGGCGATGGTCCGGCTCGATCTCGGCTCGCCGGTGGTCGCGTTGGGCTCGGCCGCCGGGCCGCTGCGGCTGACCGATTCGGTGCGGTCGACCTCCTCGGCCGTCGCGCCCGCCTCCGGGCATCCGGTGCTCGCGGCCTTCCGCGCCGTGCTCACCGAGGCCGACCGCGCGGTCACCGACGTCGTCGGCCCGGGCCTCGCGGGAAACGAGGTCGCCGACCGCCTGCACCTGCCGCCGACACCGGCACCCGCATTCGCCGACGCCGAACAGGGCCGCGCGTACCGCAGCCCGGGCCTCGCAAGGGCCGAGGTCTCCGGCCTCCCCCACCCGCCGCCGGCACCCGCACCCGCCGACGCCCGACAGCACCGCCCCTACCGCTTCTCCCTGGCCGAGTTCCCCTACGTCCGCGACCACTGCGTCTACGAGCAGCCCGACTGGTGGCCGGAACCGGCGGACCGGTTCCCGGTGTTGCCGATGACCACGCTGATCCTGCTGGCCGGCGAGGCGGCGGTCGCGGCGGACGGGCCGGGTCGGGTGGTCGCGGGGTACCGGGACGTGCGCTCGTTGCGCTGGTTGCCGGTGGCGCCGCCGACCGACACCGAGTTGGTCCGTACGCCGCTGACCGCCGAGCGGGTCCGGATCGAGTTCGGCCACCACATGTCCGCCGAGGTACTGCTCGCGGACCACCGGGCCGCCCGCCCCGCGCCGCCCGCCGACCGTACGCCGCTGGCCGGCGAGGGCCCCGCACCGGTGTGCGCCCGGGATCTGTACCGCGATCGCTGGATGTTCCACGGCCCCGGCTTCGCCGGGATCGACCAGGTGCTGACCGTCGCCGACGACGGCATCCGCGGCCTCGTCCGAGCCCTGCCCGCACCGGGCGCACTGCTCGATGCGGCCGGGCAACTCCTGGGCCACTGGATGCAGTTGCGCCTGGACACCGATCGCCTCGTCTTCCCGATGTCGGTCGCGGCGATCGACGAGTACGGGCCGCCACCCGCGCCGGGCGCGCAACTGCTGGCCACCGCGCGGATCCGGGAGGTTCGGCCGACCACCGTGCGCGGTGACGTCGAACTGGTGGACCCGGCCACCGGCGCGGTGCGGATCGTGGTGCGCGACTGGGTCTACCGCCGGTTCGCCGCCGACGAGCGGGTGTGGCCGATGAAGTTCACCCCGCACACCACCGGCATCGCCGAGCCGCAGCCCGAGGGTTGGTGTCTGCTGCGTACCCGCTGGCCCGACCCGGCGGCGCAGGACCTGGTGACCCGCCGTTACCTGGACACCACCGAGCAGGCCGAGTTCGCCGCCGCGGCGCCTCGGGAACGGCGGGGTCGGCTGCTCCGGCGGGTCGTGGTCAAGGACGCCGTGCGGCAGTACCTGTGGGCACGCGGACACGGCCCGCTGTATCCCGTGCAGGTCCGGATCGACTCCGACGACACGGACCGCCCGCTCGCGCACGTGATCGTCGAGCCCGGCACCCACGCACCGGCCCCGCCGCACGTGTCCGTCGCGCACAGTCATCGATTGGCCGTCGCCGCCGCGAGCGCGGCACCGATCGGCATCGACATCGCCCTGCTCGACCCCGCCGCCGACGTCGCGGCCCTCGAACACGACTCACTGACCGCCGACGAACGCCGGGTGCTGGCCCGGCTCGTGGACCGCGAGCCGCAGGCGCGGCACGTGTGGCTGCTGCGTTTCCGGTGCGCCAAGGAGGCGGCCGGCCGGGCACACGGCACCGACCCGACCGGCCGACCGGCGCACCGGGTCGTGACCTCGGCCCACCCGACCGGCCCGCACGACGCCGAGGTGTCGGTGCGCACCGGCCCGCCCGACGGCGCCGAACACCCGGTCCACACCCGGGTCGTGGCGGATCCCGCCGGCGACCGGATCGACCGCTACGTGGTCGCGTGGACGAACGCCCGGCCCGACGAGCACCGCAACGGTTTCCCCACCACCTCACATGGGAGCACCCGATGAGCGCGGACCCGCATGCCGACCGGATCCTGGCCGAGGTCGCCGGGATGCTCGCCGAGATCGTCGGCGAGGAACTGCTGATCGCCGCCGAGATCACCCCGGACAGCGGCTTCGACGACGATCTGGCGCTGGAGAGCATCGAGTTCGTCGCCCTGGCCGGACGGCTCCAGGAGCGCTACGGCGACCGGGTCGACTTCATCGCCTTCCTCGCCGACCTGGAGATCGAGGAGATCATGGCGATGACCGTCGGCCGACTCGTGGACCACATCGCGGCCCGCACCCGCACCGAGGCGCTGGACGGTGCCCGATGAGCGAGGTGCACGCGAACGGTTTGCGCTTTCACGTCCAGCGGCTGGGCCCGCCCGCCGACCGGCCCACGCTGCGCACGCCGGTGGTCTTCCTGCACGGGCTGGTCCTGGACAACCTCTCCAGCTTCTATTACACGCTGGCCGCGCCGATCGCCCGGGCGGGCTCCGAGGTGGTGCTGTACGACCAGCGCGGACACGGGCGCACCGAGCGGCCCCGGACCGGCTACGACCCGGACACCGCGGTCGCCGACCTGGCCGCGCTGCTGAAGGCGTGCGACGTGCCGACCCCGGTACACCTGGTCGGCAACAGCTTCGGCGGCCTGATCGCGCTGCACGCCGCCCGGACCCGGCCCGACCTGGTGGCGAGCCTGGTGCTGATCGAGGGACAGTGCCTGGACCTCCGCACCGACGCCGAACCCACCGGCACCGAGCCCACCGAAGCCGAGCCCTACGCAGGCGGCTGGGTCGAGGAAATGGCCAACACGCTCAACCTGGCCGCGCTCGGCCTGGAAGCGCATCCCGGCCCCGAACGCCTGCCCACCGGCCCCGCGCGCAAGGCGGCCCGGCTCCGGGCCGGCGCCGACGCGCTCCTGAACGGCACCACCCTGATCGAGGACGTCACCCTGCTGCGCGCCCCGACCGAGCCCGAACTGGTCGACCTGGCCTGCCCGGTCCTGGCCATCTACGGCGAACTGTCCGAACTGGCGCCACCCGCCGGCCGGTTGTCCGAGTTGTTGGCGAACTGCACGCTCACCGTTCTGCCCGGCGTCGCGCACACCGTGCTGCGCGAGGCCACCGCGCCCGTGCTGGGCGCACTGCTCGACTGGCTGGTGCGGCACGAGCCGGCCGCGACGCGGTCCGGGGTCGGCCGATGAGATTCATGTTCGTGGTCCCGCCGTTCGCCGGACACGTCAACCCGACCGTCGCGGTCGCCGCGGCGCTCGTCGAGCGCGGGCACGAGGCGGTGTGGTGCGGGCCGCCCGAGGTCCTGGAGCTGCTCCCGCTGGGCGCCCGGTTGTTCGCCACCGGCGACGCCCCGGATCCCGCCGGCGGCTACTCCGCACTGCACGCGAACTGGCAACGACTGCGCGGGGTGGCCGCGTTGCGTTTCCTGGTCGAGGAGACCCTGGTGCCGCTCGCGCACGCGATGTTGCCCGGGGTCCGGGCGGCCGTGGCCGGCTACCGGCCGGACGTGATCGTGGCCGATCAGCAGACCTTCGCCGGCGCGTTCGCCGCGGTCCGGGCCGGCGTGCCGTGGGCCACCTCGGCGACCACCTCGGCCGAGTTCACCCGGCCACTGGTGGGCTTCCCGAAGGTGGCCGACTGGGTGCGGGCCCGGATCGCCGAGGCGGCGATCGCGGCCGGCGTACCCGCCGACTGTGATCCGCGTTTCTCCGCGCGGCTCGTGTTGATCTTCTCCACTCCGGAACTGGTCGGGCTGACCGAGCCGGTCCCGGCGCACCACTGCTACGTCGGCCCCGCGTTCGGTGCCAGGCCGGTGGCGGTGGACTTCCCGTGGGATCGGCTCGACCCGAACCGACGTCGGGTCCTGGTCTCGCTCGGCACCCTCAACCGCGAGGCGGGCGACCGGTTCTATCCCGCCGTGGTGGCCGCCACCCGACCGCTCGCCGACCGACTCCAACTCATCCTGGCCGCCCCCGAGCGGTTGGCCGGCGAGCCCGCCGAGCACGTCCTGGTCCGCGAGTTCGTGCCCCAACTCGCGCTGCTCCCGCACCTGGACGCGGTGGTCACGCACGGCGGCCACAACACCGTGTGCGAGGCGCTCGCGTTCGGCCTGCCGCTGGTGCTCGCGCCGATCCGCGACGACCAGCCGATCGTGGCGCGCCAGGTGGTGGCCGCAGGGGCCGGGGTCCGGGTGCGCTTCGGCCGCGCGCACGTGCCCGAACTGCGCGCGGCCGTGACCGACGCGCTGGATCGTCCGGAGCTGCGCGCGGGTGCCCGCCGGGTGCGCGCCTCGTTCGCCGCGGCCGGCGGCGCCGGCGCCGCCGCCGACCGTCTGGAGAAGTTGTGCTGAACCCCGTCGCCGGGCCGTTCCCGTGGCTCGCCCTGCTGATCGGCCTCGGCCTGCTGGGCGGCACTCGCACGCTGCGCCGCCGACTGCGCGCACTGCCCTCCCTGCCCACCGCGCCCACCGACAACCGCGCGCCGGACGCCTGGACCTGCGTGGCCGCGACCGGGGTCCGCCCGGACGAGTCCACCATCCGCGACGCCGTCGCCCACGCCGAACTGCATCGACTGCTGCTGCTCGACCTGGTCCCCGGCGACCTGCCCGCCGACGAACTGCTGACCCTGCTCGGCCGGTTGGACCCGGAGCGCAACCGTCGCGACCCGCTCGCCCGGGCCCGAGGCGCGGGCCACGCGCTGCTCGTACACACGGACGTGCTGCGCCGCGCCGACGTCCCGGCCGCCGACCTGGTCGACCTCGACGCCGCCGAGTTGATCGAACTCGGCGCCCGCCTCAAACCGTTCGCCGCCCTGAGCACCGGCCACGCGGTCGCGCCCGGCCTGGTCGCGGCACCTACCGATCCCGCGCTGCGCAAGCGCCGGCTGCGGGCGCTGGGCGTGCCGGTGTGGCCGACCATGATCGGCAACCTGGGCGAGGCCGCCGCCTACATCGGGGCGTGTACGGCCACCCCGTTCTGGGGCGCCTGGGCCCTGCTGGCCATGTGGGTCCAGCCGTACGCGGTGGTGGCCGGCCGCTCGCCGGTGCGTCCGCGCGACCTGGGCCGGGCCACCGCACTGCGGCCGATCCTGGCGGGATGGCGCTGGGTGCGCGCGGTGTCCGGGCCCCGCCCGGCCCGGGCCGCCACCCCGGCGCTGGACCCGGCGAAGCTGCGCCCCGCGTACGCGCGCAGCGTCGCGAACGGCCTGGACACCTTCTTCGAGGACCGCCGGGACACCTGCCCGTGGTGCGGCTCCACCCGGCTCGCGGTGCGCAGTCGGGTCGGCGACCACCTCCAGGGCAAACCGGGCCGGTTCACCCTGGAGCGCTGCCGGGACTGCGCTCACGTGTTCCAGAATCCCCGCCTGTCCCCGGCCGGACTGGACTACTACTACCGGGACTTCTACGACGGCCTCGGCGGCCCGGGCGCCGAGGCGCTGTTCGGCACCATGTCGCGCACCTACCGGGCCCGCGCCGACCTGGTGCGCCGGCACCTGCCGGCGGACCGGCCCCCGTGCGCCTGGTTGGACGTGGGCACCGGGCACGCGCACATGTGCGTGGTCGGCAAGACCGTGCTGCCGGACACCGTCTTCGACGGCCTCGACCTCGGCGACGGGGTCGGGCAGGCCGAGCGGCGCGGCTGGATCCGGACCGCGTATCGCGGCCAATTCCCGGAGCTGGCGGGCGAGTTGGCCGGCGGTTACGACGTGGTCGGCATGCACCACTACCTGGAGCACACTCGCGATCCCTTCGCCGAGCTGGATGCCGCCGCCAAGGTCCTGGTACCGGGCGGCCGGCTGCTGATCGAACTGCCCGACCCAAACTGCACGTACGGCCGACTGCTGCGCGGCCTGTGGTTGCCGCAGTTCCAGCCCCAGCACCAGCACCTGATGCCCTGGCGCAACCTCGAAGTCGCGCTCAACGCACGCGGGTTCACCGTGCTCGCGCGTGAGCACGGCCGGGCCCACCAGGGCAACGACTTCATCGGCGCGGTGTCCCAGGCCCTCACCGCGCTCGCGCCGAACCCGGCCATGCCGTGGATCGCCGGCGGGCCGACCCCGCTGCGCCGGATCCGCCGCGCCGTGCTGGTCGCCCTGTCCGTCCCGTGCTTCGTGGTGGCCGTACTGCTCGACGCGGTCGCCCTGCTGTTCGCGCACGTCGCCGGCGAGCACGGCGGCAGCAACGCCTACCGTCTCCTCGCCCGAAAGGACCCGGGATGACCCGCCCGTCGACCACGCCGACCACGGCGGCGGCACTGCCCACCACACGCGGTGCGGCGCCGGTGCTGCGCCTGGTGCCGTTCGCGTTCGCGCAGGCTTTCGGCCGACCGCCGGCCGGGGTCTGGTCCGCACCGTACGTGCTGCGCCTGTCGGGTTCGCGAGCCAGGTCGGGCACCGCGGTGGCACTGTCCTGGCGGGTGGTGGTGGCCGCCGCGCCGCGCACGGACGGTGTGCTGCGGGTGGGCTCGATCGACCGCCCGAACGAGGGGGTGGAGTTGGAACCGGCGGGCGAGGTCGGCCCGGTCCCGGACTGGGTCCGGCCGGTGCTCGCCGGCACCACCGGGGCGGGTGGGCTGGATCTGCTGGTGCACACCGACCTGCCGGACAGCACCGGTCTGTCCGCGTCGATCCCGCTGACCTGCACGGCCGCACTGATCGAGGCGGCCTTCCACGACCCGGTGAAGAGCACCGGTCGGCGGGCCCGGATCCGGCTCGCCGATCCGCCGTTGGGCGCGGTCGCGCTGTTCGGCCGGCCCGGCCACGTCGCCCTGATCGAGGAACGCGCGGGCGAGCCGACCCACGTGCCGTTCGATCCGGATCGGCTGGGCCTGCGGATCGTGCTGGCGGTGCCCCGCCGGCCCGCCGGCGACGCGGACCCGGTCGGCGGCCCGGCCGTCGACCGAAACGCCCACCCGTCCCCGCCGGCGCGCAACGCACTGGCCGCGGGCGCGATCGAGGCCCGGCCGCTGGGTGCGGGCGGGTCCACGATCGCGGTGGTGCCGGGCGCGGCGCTGGCCGCTGTACGCCGGGCGTTGGTGGACACCTACACCCGGGCCGGCGAACCGGCGCCGCGGGTACTCAGCGCCTGGGTCGGGTCCCCCTGCACCCGGGTGGCGTAGGGCGGGCCCGGCCGATCCTCAGCCGCGGTCGAACGCGCCGACCCTCACACGTACTCCATCTCCTGAACGCCCTGGCGTCGGGTGTAGTCGAGCAGCGCCCGCACCTCCCGACTGATCGGCCCGCGCCCGCGCACCAGGCCGACCGTCCGGATCAGCCGAGGACTCATCGACCGCACGGCGACACTCGACGCGAACGGCTGGGCCAGGTCGGCGTACCACAACACCGAGCCGTGCCCGGCCACCACGCACGGGATCCAGGCGCCACGATCGTCGGTCTCCATCGCGACCGTCGGCCGCGCCCCGGCCGTGGCGAACAACATCTCGAAGTCGGCCCGCCGCGCGCTGCGCCGGGGCGGCAGGATCATCGGCAGCCCGTCCAGGTCCGTCCAGGAGACCGGATCCGGCAGTCGGGTGTGCTTCGGCGAGACCAACACCACCTCGTACGAGCGCAGCGGCAATACCTCGAAACCGCCGGGCGCGGGCAGATCCACCAGCGCGATGTCCGTCTCGCCGGAGCGCAGCGACGCGAACAGCGCTTCGCGGCTGTCCTGTCGGTCCACCACGATGTGCAACTCCGGGTGCAGCTTGGCCAGACCGGGGAGCAGGCCACTGGTGCACTCGATCGCCAGCGTGGCGGTCGCGGCGAGGTGCACGGTGTCGCGGCAGGTCGGTTCCTCCGCCTGCACGATGTCCTTGATCGCCTGCACTCCGCGCAGCACCTTGCGGGCGAGATTGACCACCTGCGCGCCGGCCGCCGTCGGCACCAGGCCGCGGCCGACCCGGGTGAACAGGACCACGTTCAGCTCGCGTTCCAGGCTCTGTAACGATCGGGACAGGGCCGGCTGGACCACGAAGAGTTCCTGGGCGGCACCGGTCATGCTGCCGTGTTCGGCCACGGCGATGAGGTAGCGCAACTGTTGGAGGGTCACGGGGTATCGCCGCCTTGGCCCGGGACCCGGGCCGCGAAGGTTCGATCATGCGCTCGGATCCGGCTTGGCTCTCGGTGTGCCGCACGGTGGCTGTCGACCATGGTGTTCCTCCAAGGTGTGCCGTGGTGCCGGGGGGCGAATGAAGAGGTGACGCGGTGCGGCCGGGCGGGCCGCGCAGCGCCCGAGGCACATGCCCCGAGCGCCGAGCCGACCGGCCCGGCGGAAGTGGTGCGCTTCGACTGTGGGTCAGAACCAGCTAACGGTCCAGGGGAACGACGCGGTGGTTTTGGCCCCGGTGGAGTCGGTGGCGGTGACCTCGACGGCGAACGTGCCCACTCCCCACGCCCGACCCGAGACCACGCACGAGAGCGGATTCAGGAACAACCCCGCCGGGAGACTGCGCCCCGCACACGAATACGGTCCGCTCCCACCGGAGACCCGAAGCGTCAGATTCACCTGCTGGTTGAACTTCGACCGGGTGAGCCGATCGGGGACGAATCCTCGGCCGGTTTTCGGAATGTGATCTGTTCATGTTTCCAGGAGATGAGGCCGATCTCACCCACGTCCAATACCGGTCCGGCATGCATTCATGACGGACGGACATGTGTGCGCCGGCAACGCACCGCTTGGGCATCGGTGCATGAGCGCTGGTTCTGAGTGCGACCGGGCGCACCCGGGCCGGCCGGCTCGGCCGGCGCCGTTCCGGGCCAGTTCAGGCCCGGCAGCGCCCCGGTGGCGGGCCCGGCGGACCGCGGTGCCGGCGGTTCCGTTGCCCGCGACGGACGTTGATTCCGCAGGTCACCGCATCCACGCTGCGATTCCGCTTCGTCCACGCCCAAGGAGGCGCCAGGTCATGTCCGACTCCGGATCCAGGTCCCGGTCGACGGCCCGGGGCAAGCCCCGATCGGCCAAACTCGTCGCGTTGTCCGTCGGGTTCGCGCTCGGCGCGATCGCCGGCGTCACCGCTCCCGCCTCGGCCGGTCCACCCGACCGGGCACCGGCGGCGGTCGCCGCCGCGATCCCGCGCTACGACCACGTGGTGGTCGTCGTGCACGAGAACAGCAACTACGAGGAGATCATCGGAAGTTCGCAGGCGCCCTACCTCAACCAGTTGGCCGCCGGCGGAGCCTCCCTGACCGACTTCCACGGCGAGACCCACCCCAGTCAGCCCAACTACCTGGCGATGTTCTCCGGTTCCACGCAGGGCGTCACCGGTGACGAGTGTCCGCCGCCCGGCGCGCCGTACACCGCGGACAACCTCGGTCGGCAGCTCATCGACGCGGGTGTCACGTGGGGCAGTTACAACGAGGACTGGTCGGCGGCGAACCCGGGGGTGTGCACGAGTGGTTCGTACGCACGCAAGCACAACCCGTGGTTGTCCTTCTCGAACGTGCCCGCCGCCACCACCTATCCGGTCACCGCGTTCCCGACCGACTACAACACCCTGCCCACGGTCTCGTACGTGGTGCCCAACCTGTGCAACGACATGCACGACCGCCTGTTCAACTCGGCCTGTGGCATCTCCACCGGGGACACCTGGACCCGGAACAAGCTGAGCGGCTACGCGGAGTGGGCCAAGACGCACAACAGCCTGCTCGTGGTCACCTGGGACGAGGACAACTTCCGCAGCGAGAACCGGATCGCGACCATCCTGTACGGCGCGCACGTCAAGCCCGGCCAATACCCGGGTCGCAAGGACCACTACAGCCTGCTGCGCACCTTCGAGGACATGTACGGCACCCGGCGCTCCGGCCAGGCCGCGACCGCGACCCCGATCACCGAGATCTGGCAGGACGGCAATCCGTCGTCGGTGTCGGTGGTGAGTCCGGGTGCGCAGGCGGGGTCGGTGGGTGTGCCGGTGTCGTTGGCGGTGCAGGTGTCGGGTGGTACGGGTCCGTACACGTGTGTGTTCCAGGGGTTGCCGGCGGGGTTGGCGGCTTCGGGTGGCGGGTGTGTGGTGTCGGGTTCGCCGACCGCGGCCGGGAGTTCGCAGGTGTCGGTGACGGCGACGGACAGTGCCGGGGCGGTGTCGGCTCCGGTGTCGTTCGGGTGGACGATCTCGTCGACGCCCTCGGGTGGGGTGGTGATCGCGAGTCCGGGGCCACAGGTGTCGAAGTTCAACCAGCAGGTGAATCTGACGCTTCGGGTCTCCGGTGGGAGCGGACCGTATTCGTGTGCGGGGCGCAGTCTCCCGGCGGGGTTGTTCCTGAATCCGCTCTCGTGTGTGGTCTCGGGTCGGGCGTGGGGAGTCGGCACGTTCGCCGTCGAGGTCACCGCCACCGACTCCACCGGCGCCAAGGGCACGGTCGCGTTCCCCTGGACCGTGAGCTGGTTCTGATCGTTCGACGCGTCGTCGAATAGGCCCGCCGTCGTGGGTGTCGAAGGCCCGAACCCGCCCTCGACACCCACGACTTCCGCCCTTCCCCGTGCCGAACCGCAGCCGGAGGCCCACGATGTATCTGTCGTCCAGCCGTTCCGCCGACCTCGCGTCCGGTGCGCGCGGCGGCCCGGGTGCGCAGGCACCGCCGCCGCCGACCGGGCGCGGCGCCCGGCGGGTCGCGCCCGTCGTACTCACCCTCGGCGTGGTCTCGCTGGTCACCGACGTGTCGGCGGAGATGGTCACCGCGGTGCTCCCGGTCTACCTCGTGCTCGGACTCGGGCTCTCGCCCATGGCGTTCGGCATGCTGGACGGCCTGTACAACGGCGCCACCGCGCTGTCCCGGTTGCTCGGTGGGCTGGTCGCGGACCGCTTCCGCCGGCACCGCACGGTCGCCGCGATCGGCTATGGGATCTCCGCCGGGTGCAAACTGCTGTTGCCCGCGGCCGGCGGGGTCTCGGCGATCGGCGGGGTGCTCGCGGCCGATCGGGCGGGCAAGGGGCTGCGTACCGCGCCGCGCGACGCGTTGATCTCGATGGCCGCGACGCCGGCGGAGCAGGGTCGGGCGTTCGGCGTGCATCGGGCGATGGACACGGCGGGCGCGTTGTTCGGACCGCCGGTCGCGCTCGCGGTGTTGTGGGTTACGGCCGACGCGTACGACGCGGTGTTCGTGCTGAGCTTCTGCTTCGCCGCGTTCGGGCTGTTGGTACTGCTGCTGTTCGTCCGCGACCCGACGCCCGGAGGCGTCACGACCGGCGTGGAGAGGGGCGTGGACGCAGCCGCCGGCGCGGGCCCTCGCGCGGGGCGGACGGCGGACCGCGCGCCGGTGCGACTGCGGGACGCGGCGGCGGTGTTGCGGGTGCCGGGCTTCGCCCGGGTGTGTCTGGCCGCGCTGGTGCTGGGCGCGACGACCGTCGGTGACGCGATGCTCTACCTGCTGCTGCAGCGGCACACCGACCTGTCACCGCACCTGTTCCCGCTGTTGCCGCTGGGCACCGCGCTGGTCTTCCTGCTGCTCGCGGTCCCGGCCGGCGGTGCCGGGGATCGGTACGGACGCGCCCGGGTGTTCCTGGCCGGCCATGTCGCGCTGCTCTGCGGCTACCTGGTGTTGCTCGCGCCGCTGCCCGACGGCGCGCTGATCGTGGCGATCCCGGGTCTGCTCGGGCTGTTCTACGCGGGCACCGACGGCGTGCTGATGGCGCTCGCGGCCCCGGCCGCACCGGCCGCGCTGCGTGGTGGAGCGCTCGCGCTGGTGCAGACCGGGCAGGCCGGCGGGCGGGCGCTGGGGGCGGCCGGGTTCGGCACGGCGTGGACGCTGTACGGCCCGCACACCGCCGGCATCCTGGCCGCCGCCGCGTTGGCCCTCGCGCTGCTCGCCGCCGCCGTGCTGTTGGCCGGCGGCACGCTGACTCCGGGCGGCACCCGCCCGACCGGCCCGAAAGGGGCATCCCGATGACCCGAACCACGCGCCTGATCGTGCTGACCGTGGTCACCACGCTGCTCGTCGGCCTCGCGGTGGTGTACACGCTGCGCGCGGCCGGCGACGCGGAGGCGGGCCGGAACGGCGACTACACGACGCTGAGCCTGGATCGCCCGGGGCGGATCCTGTTCCGCAGCACCGCCGCCGACGCCGGCCGGGACCACCTCGCGGCGGTCGACGCGGCGCGTCCGGGCGAGCGGGAGGTCGCCGCGCGCAGTTGCCTGGTCTTCCACGCCGCGCACGGCACGGGGGTGTGCCTGCAACCGGCCCGACTCGCGCTCGGCACGTACGACGCGGTGCTCCTGGATGCGAACCTGCGCGAGAAGGGTCGGCATGCGCTGGCCGGGACGCCCTCACGCGCCCGGGTCTCACCGAGCGGACGGCTGGTCGCGTGGACGTCGTTCGTGAACGGCGAGTCGTACGCGGGCCTGAACTTCGCCACCCGGACCGCGATCCTGGACACCCGGACCGGCCGACTCGACGACAATCTGGAGTCGTACGCCCTGCACCGGGGCGACGAGTCGATCCATTCCCCCGACGTCAACGTCTGGGGCGTGACCTTCGCCGCCGACGACAACACCTTCTACGCGACGGTGGCCACGGGCGGACACACCTGGCTGGCCCGCGGCGACGTGGCCGCCCGCACGCTGCGCACGGTGCGCGAGAACGCCGAGTGCCCGTCGTTGTCCCCCGACGGCACACGCGTCGTGTACAAGAAACGTGTCCCCGGCGCGGACCCCGACCGCCCCTGGCACCTCTTCGCCCTCACCCTGGCCACCAACACGGAAAGCCCCCTCGCCGAAACCCGAACCCTCGACGACCAGGCCGAATGGCTGGACAACGACCGCGTCGTCTACAGCCTCCCCGGCGACCTCCGCGCCGACATCTGGACCACCGACGCCGACGGCTCGGGCCACCCCACCCTGCTGATCCCGCATGCCCTGTCCCCGGCGATGCTGCGCGGTTGAGCCGATCCGGAGTGCGCGCGGCGCCGAAGGCCATCGACCCCACGCGGCGCGATGAGTTCGGGCGGCGGATCGGGTCTACCTTGACATGACTCGAATCATCGCCGACATCTCCGTGTCCCTCGACGGCTTCGTCACCGGGCCCGATCCCGGCCCGGACAACGGACTGGGCACCGGCGGCGGGGCCCTGCACACGTGGGCGTACTCCGACGACCCCGACGACCACCGGATCCTGCGCGAGGGGACCGTGCGCTCGGGCGCCGTCGTCCTCGGCCGCCACCTGTTCGACCTGGTCGACGGGCCGAACGGCTGGGACGACACGTGCGGCTACGGAGCGGGCGAGGTCGGCAAACCCCCATTCGTCGTCGTGACCGGCTCGCCGCCGGAGTCGGTACGGACGACCGACCTCGACTGGACGTTCGTCACCACCGGCCTGTCCGACGCCGTCGCCGCCGCGCGCAAGCGAGCCGAGGCGGCGTCGGCGGCCGGCGGCCGGGACCTCGACGTCGTCCTCATGGGCGGCGGCGCCACGATCCGCTCGGCGCTCGACGCCGGGCTGGTCGACGTACTGATCCTGCACCTCGCCCCCGTCGTGCCGGGCGCCGGCACACCACTGTTCACCGGTGGAACGCCGCGCACCCTGGTACAGCGGAGCGTGGTCGCGACATCGACCGCGACCCACCTCGCCCACGACGTCTCCCGGTGACCCGATGACCACTGTCGAAGCCAATGAAATCGCCCTGGGCATCGAGTCGTTCGGTGCCGACGACGCGCCGCTCGTCCTGCTCGTGGGCGCAACGACGATGCTCTCCTGGCCCGACGCGCTTTGCGCGCACCTGGCCGCCGGCGGGCGCCGGGTGGTGCGCTACGACCTGCGCGACAGCGGGGAGTCGACGACGAGGGACCCGGAGGCGCCCACCTATACCCTGCGCGACCTCGCCGACGACGCGGCGGCCCTTGCCGACGTGCTCGGCGGAGGGCCCGCGCACCTCGCGGGGATCGGCGTCGGCGGGATGGTCGCCCAGGTGGCCGTGCTCGACCATCCGGGCGCGTTCTCGGCGCTCACCCTGGTCGGCACCCGCGCGGTCGCCCCCGGCCCGCCCGACGACGACCTCCCGGACCACGACCGGGCGACGATGGGCCGGCTGTTCGCGCGGGCGCTGCCCGACTGGAGCGACCGCGAGGCGGTTGCGGAGTTCTCCGCCGCCGGCGCGGAGATCCTCGGCAACGACCCCGTCGCCGCGCGCGCGGTCGCCGCGCGCATCTGGGATCGCACGCCCGGCACGGCACCACCGGTCCAGACCGCCAACCAGATGGGCCTGGTGTTCTCCAGGCTCGACTGCAAACCCCGCTGGCGCGAACGCCTGCCCGAGGTCGCGGTCCCCACGCTGGTCGTCCACGGCCGCCGCGACCCGTTCTTCCCCAGCGGCAACGGCGAGGCGCTCGCCCGCGAGATCCCCGGCGCCCGCCTGCTCGTCCTCGACGAGGCCGCCACCACCATCCCCGACACGGCGATCGCCGAGGTCGCCAAGGCGATGCTCACCCTCGGCTAGAAAACGGCGCGTGCCGCGTCGGCACCGAATCCGTTACGCCGCGGATCCGGCCGCGACGGCCGCCGTACCTCGTCCTCGACGGGTATCCGGCACGACGCGTTGCTTCGGTGCCCGGAAGCCGCCGATCTGCTGTTCGAGCAGTTCGGCCAGCCGCAGTGGGGTGCGGTCCTCGAACATCGGACCGATGAGCTGCACTCCCACCGGCAGGCCCTCGGCGGACCGGCCCGCCGGTATCGCGGTGGCGGGCAGGCCGGGCATGGTGGCCAGACCGGCCCAGACGAGCTGGTCGAAGAACGGGTATTCGACGCCGTCGATGTCGATCCGGCGTGCCAACAGGTCGGGGTTGTGGTCGTGCGGGAACGCGGGAGTCGGCGTGATCGGGCACACCACGGCGTCGAACTCGGCGAACAACTGCCGCCAGCCGTGGCGGTGGAGCTCGCGACGGTTGTTCACCTCGACCCAATCGCGGTGGCTCAGCACCATCCCGCGCAGCCGCGCCGCGTCCAGGCTCCGGTCTTCCGCGCTCAATCCGGCGGCGCGGGTTTGCAGCCGCTCGTACTCTTCGACGGGAAAACGCGCAACGGAACCCGAGAACAGCAACTGCGTGTAGATCAACGCGGCTTCGGCCGGGTCGGGCAGCAGCGGACTGTGCCGTTCGACGTGGGCACCGCCGTCGACGAGTGCGTCGGCCACCCGGTTCACACCGGCCCGCACCGCGGACCCGGTCGGAATCAACGGATGCTCGTCGAGGACCAGGACCCGGAAGTCGCCCAGCCGTTGGTGGCGTGCGGGCGGCAGGTTCAGGTCGTGCGCCACGCCGAACGTCAGCGGATCCGGCCCGGCCATGACGTCGAGCAGGAGCGTGAGGTCGCGGGCGGTGCGCGCCATCGGGCCGACGACGGCGAGGTCGAGGTCGATCGGGAATGCCGGCGTGGCCGGCGGGACCATGCCGCGGTTCGCCACCAGCCCGAGTGTCGGCTTGTGCGCGTGGACACCGCAGAAATGCGCGGGGGTGCGCAGCGAGCCGCCGATGTCGGAGCCGATGGACAACGCACCGAACCCGGACGCCAGGGCCGCCGCCGATCCGCCGGAGGACCCGCCCGCCGTACGACCGTGATCCCACGGGTTGTTGGTGGTGCCGTAGATCTCGTTGAAGCTCTGCAGATCCTGCAGTCCCAGGGGCACATTGGTCTTGCCGAGCACCACCGCGCCGGCGGCCTTGATCCGCGACACCTGTACCGCGTCCTCGGCGGGCACAAAGTCCCGGTACTGCGGCATGCCCCAGGTCGTGGGCAACCCGGCGATGTCGTAGGACTCCTTGACCGTCACCGGAATACCCAGAAGCGGCCGATCCTCGCCCCGGCCGAATGCCCGGTCGGCATCACGCGCAGCCGCCCGGGCCCGATCGAAGTCGGACACACAGATCGCGTTGATCACGCCCTCGTCCCGCTCGATCCCAGCGATCGCCGCCTCGGTCAATTCCACCGAGGACACCTCACCGGCACGCAACGCAGCCGCCGACTCTTTGGCCGACCGAAAATTCCAATCCATGATTCCGACGCTAACGGACCGCCGCGGAAGCCATAAAACTCCACTTCCCACAACGGAAAAGTCCGCGAAGAATCGCCGTTCGGCGGACAGGCCGACTTGGTTTGGCCGGCCCGGGCGGGAGGGCCGGCGTTGCGGGAGGGAATCCCTGCCTGGGCGGGTGCGCTCAGCTCGGCCCGGACTCACGCCCAGAGCAATGCTCGGGCACAGCGAAGGCGCCCGGCAAAACGCCGACGTCTCCCCCGATGGAGTTGCGACAATTCCCGGCATGGCGCGCCGCACCCACCACTGCCGTTCGAGCGTTCGTCACCGGAGCAACAGCGGAAGCGAAAACGCGGAACCTCCCCGACCAAGCCGAACGGTGGACCTCGCTACTCGCGCGGTGACGGCCTGGCCGTGACCCACAAGTGAAAGCCCCGGCGACCGCTGGAACGGTCCCGGGATCGGCCGACAGTTTTCGAGGAGCCGACGACGTGACCCACTTTATCGCTGCCATTCTCGGATGGCTGTGCCAACCGCGCACCCCTCCGAAGTCGGCCGGCAAGCACGCCCGGACCGCCGAACCGAAGCGGCCCCGGCCGAGTCGACCCACCAGCCCCAAGCCGCAAACCCACCCCCGGTGGCGCGACTTCGTACCGCCCACCCCCGCCGCCGACGATCCGCCGATCCAGGACTCGGCCACAGTCGTCCCGCCCTACCCGATGACACCCGAGGAAGTCGCCCAGCGACGCCGCAAGGTCGCCGAAGCCACCCGACAAGGCCGCCTCGCCGCGATCGCCACACCCGATTCCCGCCGGCCCGCGCAGCCCGTGGCGCGGGGGTGACCGCGTGATCCTCGCCCTGTCCTACCGCCACTCCTGCCGCTGCGAGCAACACGACGGGCTCGTCCCGGTGCAGGTGATCGACTCCGTCCGTGGCGCGGCCGGCCGGACCCTGTGGGCCTGCCCCGAGCACGCCCCGGCGTTTCCGCCACTTGCCCGACCCAACGCCGACACCACCTCGCTGCCGCCGGTCGCACGCGCGTCCCGGCTCCGCTCGGCCCCGGCCGGTCATCCGGCACCGGACGGGGGCGGCCCGAGCGCGAATCGCTCACTCGTGCCGGAACACCACGCGCGCCGACGTCTGGTCCCGCGCCAGCACCATCATCGAGTCGATGTTCACGTGCGGCGGCCGAGTCGCCACCCAGCCCACACATTCCGCGATGTCCCGGCCGACCAGCGGCGTCATCCCCGCGTAGACCGCCGACGCGCCCTCCGCGTCGCCGCCGAGCCGGTTGAGGGTGAACTCGGTCTCCACCATGCCCGGATCGATCTGGCACACCCGCACCGGCTGCCCACGCAGTTCCAGCCGCAACACCCGGGTCATCGCCGTCACCGCGTGCTTGGCCGCGTTGTACCCCGCGCCGCCCTCGTACGGCTCGCGCCCGGCCACCGAGCCGATGGTGATCACCTGACCGTCGCCGGAGGCGATCAGCAACGGCAGGAACGCCTTGGTCACCCGCAGCGTGCCGAGCACATTCGTCTCGTACATCGCGGTCCACGCCGCCTCGTCGGCCTCGGCCACCGGCTCGGTGCCCCGCGCGAAGCCCGCGTTGTTGACCAGGAGGTCACAACGCTCGACGGCGGCGGCGAACGCGGTCACCGAGTCCGGGTCGGCCACGTCCAGCGGCAACGCCCGGCCGCGTCCGGCGCACCGCGCGACCACCTCGTCCAGCCGGTCCTTGCGCCGCGCGCCGAGCACGACGTCGTAGCCCAGACTCGCCAAATGCACGGCGGTCGCCGCGCCGATCCCGCTGCTGGCGCCGGTGACCACCGCACAGCCTCGGGACGGGGTCGTGGGGGTCGCGCTCTCGCCCTGGGTCATCGCGGGATTCCTCTCGTCCGTGCCATCCGTGCCGCGGGCACCGCATACCGCCCGTGCGGATGTCGGTGACCACGGTGCCGATCCTCCCGCACCGTACGACGAACCGACGCGGCCCCGATCGCCGCCCCGCCTCAGTCCGAGCCGCTGCCGTGCCCCGACGCCCAGGGCCACCCGAGCCGCCCCCGCCGCGGGGCCGGCGAAGCGGGCGCGGACGGCGCGGGCCGGGCGGCCGGCGACGTCGGCAACGGCGGCAACACCTCGCGGTACAACCACGCGTCGAACAGCTGCTGCAACGACCCGGCGGCGTACCGCGCCGCGTGCGCGACGAAGTCGTCCGTGGTGACCACGCCGTGCCGGTGCGAGGTGACCCAGTCCCGCAACATCGTGAAGAACGCCGGGTCGCCCAGCGCGCACCGCACCGCGTGTACCGTCAACGCGCCCCGGGCGTAGATGCGTTCGTCGAAGATCAGCTTCGGGCGCGGCGCCCCGAGCAGCAGATCCTGCGGCGCACCGCCCAGTCGGGTGTGCTCGACGGCGGCCTGCACGGCGGCGGGGCGCCCGCCGGAGCGCTCGGCCCACAACCACTCCGCGTAGCGCGCGAAGCCCTCGTTGAGCCAGATGTGCCGCCAGTCCGCCAGTCCGACGCTGTTGCCGAACCACTGGTGCGCCAATTCGTGCGCGACCAGCCGCTCGGCCCCACGCGCGCCGTCGACGTGGTTCGCCCCGAAGGTGGCCAGCCCCTGGGCCTCGATCGGGATGTCGAGATCGTCGTCGGTGACCACCACGGTGTATTCGTCGAACGGGTACGGCCCGAACAACTCCTCGAAGAGCGTCATCATCTCCGGCTGCCGGGCGAAGTCGACCAGGAAGCGCGGGACCAGCCGGCCCGGCAGGTGGGCGAACTGCGGCACGCCCGCGTTCGGCTCCAGCGGCCCGATCGTGTCGTAGCGGCCGATCGAGACGCTGACCAGGTAGCTCGCGGTGGGCGCGGGCTGCTCGTAGACCCAGGTCGAGGTGCTGCCCCGGGTGCTGCGGGTGAGCAGCGCGCCGCTGACCACCACGGTGTAGGCCGACGGTGCGGTGACCGAGATCTGGTAGGCCGCCTTGTCGTCGGGCCGGTCGTTGCACGGGTACCAGGACGGTGCGCCGATCGGTTGGCCGGCCACCAGCGAGCCGTCGGTCAATTCCTCCCAGCCCACCCCGCCCCACGGGCTGCGCACCGGCTTGGGATTGCCGACGTAGTGCACCTCGACGGTGAACGCGGCCCGCGCAGCGATCGCCGCGCCCGGCCGCACCCGCAGCTTGCCCGCGCGGTGCGTGTAGCGCGCCTGGCGGCCGTTCACCAGCACTCGGCCGATCCGGAATTCGCCCAGGTCGAGCGCGAACTCGGTGAGCGGCCGATCACCGGCCACCGCGCCGATCCGGGCGGTGCCGGCCAGCCGATTGGGGCCGGGGCGGTAGTCCAGGTCCAGCTCGTAGCGATGCGCGTGATAGCGCGGATCGCCGTGGGTGGCGAAGTACGCCTCCCCGGCGGCCGAGCGCGGCCCGTGGTCGATCACCGATTCGTGCTCCGTCCCCGTCGCGCCCACCGTCGCGGGACGGGCCGTGTCCCGCGACGCCGTCTCGAAACGCATTACCGTCGCCATGCCTCGATCGGATTGCCCAGCCAACCGGTGTCCTCGGGGACCGTCTCGCCGCGCATCACCAGCGAGGCGGGACCCAGCGTGCTGCGTGCCCCGATCGTGCTGCCCGGCAGCACGATCCCGCGCGGGCCCAGGGTGGCACCCTCGCGAAGGATCACAGTATCCATCCGCATGATCCGGTCGTGGAAGAGATGCGTCTGGAGCACACAGCCGTGCCCCACGCTGACCGCGTCCTCCAGGGTGACCAGGTCCGCCTCCGGCAACCAGTAGCTCTCGCACCACACGCCGCGGCCGATGGACGCCCCGAGCCCGCGCAACCACACGTTGAGCACCGACGTACCGGGCACCCGGCCGATCAGCCACGGCACCGCCAGCACCTCGACGAAGGTGTCGGCCAACTCGTTGCGCCACACGAAGCCGCTCCACAGCGGGTGCTCGACCGGCTTGAATCGGCCGACCAGGAGCCACTTGGCCGCGATCGACACGACGCACGCGAGCACGCCGCAGCCGAGCAGGACCAGGCCGGACAGCAGCGCGGCCAGGATCGGCGAGTGCGCGCCCAGCCAGGCCAGCGTGGCCAGGGTGAGCACGGCCAGCGCGGCCGAGCACAACACCGGCACCACCCGGCACACCTCGACCAGGCCGCGAGCCCAGCGCAGCCGGGCGGGCGGGTCGTAGGTCAGGCCCTGGTCCGCGACGTCCGCCGAACGCGGCAGTCGCATCGGCGGCATGCCCAGGTACGAGCCGCCCTTCTTGGTCTTCTTCGGCGTCGCGGACAACACGCCGACCAGGCCGCGGGCGGGCACCGAGCGGCCCGGCGCGGTCATCCCCGAGTTGCCCAGGAAGGCCCGCTCGCCGATCCGCGCCTCGCCGATCCGGATCCGGCCGCCGCCGAGTTCGTAGGAGGCGATCAGCGTGTCGTCGGCCAGGAACGCGCCGTCGCCGACCGTGGTCAGGCTCGGCAGCGCGAGCACCGTGGACGCCTCGACGCCCTTGCCCACCTTCATCCCCAGCGCCCGCAGCCACACCGGTGTGAACAGGCTCGCGTACAGCGGGAACAACTTGTCCCGGGCCAGGTCCATCAACTGGGTGACGGTCCACGCCTGCCAGCCGATCCGGCCGTGCAGCGGGTGATAGCCCGGTCGCAGCCCCAGGCTGAGCAGGCGTACCAGGAGCACGATCGACAACGCGTAGACCAGCGCGAACGCGGCCACGGCGGGCACCAGGGCGAGCATGGCGCCGGCGAGCGCCGCGCCGAGGCCCTCGCCGGGGCGCACGAACACGCCGAGGATCGGCAGTACCGGCAACACGGCCAGGATCGGCAACAGGGTCGGCAACAACCCGCTCAGGCCGTACAGCACCGCCCAGTGCGTCCTGCGCGGCGGACGCTCGCCGAACCGGCCCCGGTCGACCTTGCCGAGCCGTATCGCCGGCACCCCGCCCCAGCGGCGCCTCGGCGGCACGTTCCCGGTGACTGCGGAACCCGCCGCCACCTCGGCCGAACGACCGATCCGGGCCCCGGGGAAGAGCGTGCTGCGGGTGCCCACGATCGCGCCGGCGCCGACCTTGATCGCGCCGATCTCCAACCGGTCGCCGTCCAGCCAGTGGCCGGACAGGTCCACCTCGGCCTCCACCGCGCAGCCTCGGCCGAGCTTGAGCAGGCCGGTGACCGGCGGCAGGGTGTGCAGGTCGACGTCCGGGCCGATCCTGGCGCCGAGCGCGCGGGCGTAGCGCTGCAACCAGGCACCGGAGAGCGCGGTCGCGCCGGCGGCGTCGGCCAGTTGTTCGGCCGCCCACAGCCGGATGTGCACGCCGCCACCGCGCGGATAGGTGCCCGGGCCCACTCCGCGCAGCAACAGCCGGGCGCCGCCGGCGGCGATCGCCACCCGGGCCGGGGGGCTGAACAACACCGCCCAACCGGCCGCGACCCACCACCACGAAGCGGTCGGCGCCCACGGGTACTCGCCGAACCAGGCGGCGACGTTGCCCAGCGCGAGCAGGCCGACCGTCCAGCGCAGGCCGATCAGGGTGAACAGCGGGATCAGCAGGAACAACTGGGCGATCCGGGCCCGGGTGGGCGTCGGGGCGACCTTGCGCACCGCGCCCGCGCCCTGGGCCGAGCGCTCCAGCCGGCGGGCCAGTTTGCGCAGCGTGGGCTGCTGGTAGATGTCCGCGACCGCGGCGGCCGGGTACCGCTCACGCAGCAGCGTGGTCAGCCGGGCGGCGGCCAGGCTGTTGCCGCCGATCGCGAAGAAGTCGTCCTGGGCGGTCTCCGGGGCGATGCCGAGCACGTCGGTCCACTGCTCGGCGAGCCAGGCCTCGGTGCCGTAGAGCTGCTCGGTGGGTCCGGCGTCCTCCGCGTCGGTGAGCGGCCACGGCAGCGCGTCCCGGTCGACCTTGCCGGAGGTGCGGGTGGGCAGGTCGGCCACCGGGGCCAGCCGGGGCACCAGGGCCGCGGGCAGCTCGGCGCGCAGCCGGTTCACCGCCTCCTCGCGGTCCCAGCCCTCGCCGGTCACCAGGTAACCGACCAGGAGCTGGTTGCCGCCCTTGACGGTGCGTACGGCGGCGGCCGCGCCGACCACGCCCGGCAGGGCCTGCAGGGCCGCGTCGATCTCGCCGAGTTCGATCCGCCGGCCGCCGAGCTTGATCTGCTCGTCGCCGCGGCCGACGAAGACCAGGCCCTCCTCGTCGGCGCGCACCACATCGCCGCTGCGGTAGGCGCGGTCCCAGCCCATCGACTCCAGCGGCGCGTACTTCTCCGCGTCCTTGGCCGGGTCCAGGTAGCGGGCCAGGCCGACGCCGCCGATCACCAGCTCGCCGGTCTCGCCCATCGCGACGGGTCGGCCGGTCGCGTCGACCACGGCCAGTTCCCAGCCGTCCAAGGGCAGCCCGATCCTGACCGGGCCCTCGCCGGTGAGCAGCGAGCCGCACGCGACCACGGTGGCCTCGGTCGGGCCGTAGGTGTTCCACACCTCACGGCCGTCGGCGACCACCCGCTCCACCAGCTCGGGCGGGCACGCCTCGCCGCCGAAGATCAGCAGTCGTACGTCGAGCAGCGCCTCGGTCGGCCACAGCGCGGCGAGCGTGGGCACCGTGGAGACCACGGTGATCTCCTGCTCGGCCAGCCACGGCCCCAGGTCGGCACCGGAGCGCACCCGCGAACGGGGCACGGTGACCAGGCACGCGCCGTACCGCCAGGCCAGCCACATCTCCTCGCAGGACGCGTCGAAGGCGACCGACAGGCCCGCCATCACCCGGTCGCCGGGGCCCAGCGGCTCCTCCCGGAGGAACATGCCGGCCTCGGCGTCCACGAAGGCCGCCGCGTTGCGGTGGGTCACCGCGACGCCCTTGGGCTTGCCGGTGGAGCCGGAGGTGAAGATGATCCAGGCGTCGTCGCCGGGGCCCGGGCGGGCGGGGGCGACGGGCTCGCCGGCGCGGGTGACGCGCAGTTCGCGCTCGGCACCGAGCACGGCGCGAACGCCCGCCTCGCCGAACACCAGGTCGGCCCGCTCGTCCGGGTCCTCGGCGTCCACCGGGACGTAGGCGGCGCCGGCGGCCAGCACGGCGAGGATGGCGATGTACAGGTCGTTGCTGCCGGAGGGCACCCGGATGCCGACCCGGTCGCCGACGCCGATCCCGGCGTCGGCGAGCCGGCGGCGCAGCGTGTCCACCTCGGCGGCCAGGGCGCGGTACGTCAGCGTCCGCCGGCCGTCGTCGAGGGCGGGCTCGTTCGGATGGTCCCGGACGGTGGCGTCCAGGATGTCCACGAGGGTGCGTGGCGCGGGGGCGGGGCGCCCCGGGTAGACGGCCGGGGTCGGCGTCGGTGCGGTGCCGGACGGGTCGTCCTGGGCTCGTACTGGTAGCGCGATGGCCATGAGGTCCTCATCATCCCTGGTCCCCGCTACGGCCCACTGGAAGGCTTCCGGGGAGGTGTCGCGGTCCCCGGTCCTGGCCGGCCGGGTCGCTGCTGGAGCGTGGCAACCCGACCGACACTAGCTCTGTTCGACGCACAACGACGACCCGTGATGCGATCAACTTCCTTTAGGACAAAGGGATCTGACGAACCGTCAGATATGAATTGACGACCCGTCAGATATCATCTGCCCCTGAAATGAAGCTTTTTGACGTCCCGTCAGCCCAGAACTCGACTTGGACACCAACACTCACTCCTGTGACCCACACAACACCGTAAGCCCGCCCCGAGCCCGCCGCCCGACCGGCTCGGCCGGACGGATGACGCCCCCGAGGGCATGGCGGACCGGGGCTCGGCGGCGTTTCGGGCGCCGCTACCTGCTCGACTCGCGGTCGGCGGCGGGCCCGGTGCCGGCCTCGGGGCGGTGCGTCGGCCCGGTGCGGCGCGGCCGCAGGACCGGGCCCGGATGGCGGAGCGCGAACACGGTGGCCCGGGTGACCGTCTCCTTCAGGCGGGCCGAGGAACGGCCGGTGAGCACGGCGGCGCCCAGTGCCGTGTCGTCGGCCCGGACGAACTGGGTCACGCCGTCGCGGCGACCGAGGCTGATGTTCTGCCACGCGTAGCGCAGCCGCAGTGGACCGGGCGTACGTCCGGTGAGCAGGTCGGCGATGCCGTTCGCGACGTGGAAGCCCATCGGCAGCGCGGTCTGGCAGGACATCCGCGAGGGACGGCCGTCCGGGCCGAGCGCGGCGGCCGCGTCGCCCACCGCGTACACCTCGGGGTGCGAGGTCGAGCGCTGCCGGTCGTCGACCGTGATCAGCCCGCGCCCGTCGACCGCGAGACCGGATTCGGCCGCGATCGGGGACGCCCCGAAGCCCGCCGCCCAGACCGTGAGCGCGGCGGGCAGGTCGCTGCCGTCGGCCAGCTCCAGGCGATCCGCGCCGACCCGGACGACCCGGGCGTGTTCGCGGACCGGCACGCCGAGCCGGTCCAGCCCGAGGCGCAGCCGAACCCGCCCGCGCTCGGACAATCCCGCGCCGAGTTCGCCTCCGGTGACCAGCAGCGGGCGCGGCCCACCGGGTGCCTCGGCCAGCTCCGCCACCAGCTCGATGCCGGTCAGCCCACCGCCCACCACGACCACCGGCCGATCCGGCGCCGCCGAGGCCAGCCGCCCGCGCAGCCGCACGGCGTCGTCGTGGCCGGCCACCGCCGACGCGTGCTCGGCCGCGCCCGGCACCGAAGCGGTCTCGGCCACACTGCCCAGGGCGTAGACCAGCGTGTCGTACTCGAGCACGTACGGCGCCGTGTCGATGCGCACCGTCCGCGCCCCGGCGTCGACCCCGGTCACCCGGGCCGGCACCAGCTCGACCCCGGTGCCGGCCAGCAGATCGGCCAGCGGCAGGTCGCGCAGCCGCTGTCCGGCCGCGAGCTGATGCAGTCGAACCCGCTCCACGAACCGGTCGCCGGCGTTGACGAGCGTGACGCGGGCATCGGTGTGCCGCAATCGCCGGGCCGTGCGCTTGGCGGCCATCAGTCCGGCGTATCCGGCGCCCAGCACCACGATGCGATGAGTCATGGTTCCTCCCGTTCGAGTCGGTCCCTCTCGGTCCCTCTTGAACCGGGCGGCGGGCGGATCCGTGACGGCCTCGAAGGTGAGCCGGGTCACACCTGCCGGGTCGCACTCGTCGGGGCGCGCTCGCCGGGGGCGCTCCCCCGATCACGCTCCCCGAGTCACGCTCCCTGCCGGGCGACGAAGGCCAACTTGTCGGGGTTGAGGATCAGCCGCACACAGGTGATCAAGCCGTCGGTGATCTCCGGTACGACCACCGCGGCGAGCGTGTCGCCGAGGTGGATCAGCATGGCCGATTCGCCGTTGATCTCCGCCGGGGCCGACCCGATCGGCCCGCCCTCCAGCCGGGCACCCAGGCCGAACAGGTAGCGCAGCACCTTCTCCCGGCCGACGATCGCCCGGCGCGCCGCCGTCATGTTGCCGCCGCCGTCGGCCCACGAGACGACATCCTCGGCCAGGAGCCGTTCCAGCCCCGCGACGTCCCCGGCGATGGTCGCGGCGAAGAACCGTTCCACGATCCGGGCCCGCTGCGCGGCGTCCACCGCGTAGCGCCCACGCGGCTCGCCGACCCGCAGCCTGGCTCGGCGATGCAGTTGCCGCGAGTGCTCCTCGCGCACGTCCAGGATCTCGGCGATCTCCCGATGGCTGTAACCGAACGCCTCGCGCAGCACGAAGACCGCCCGCTCGGCGGGGGTCAACTCCTCCAGCAGTGTCAGCAGCGCGAGCGAGACCGACTCCCGCTGCACGGCGGTCTCCAGCACGCCGAGCACCTCGCCCCGGTCGGTCCGCACCGGCTCGGGCAACCACGGCCCGACGTACGACTCGCGCCGCGCCCGCGCGGAGGCCAGCCGGTTCAGGCAGAGGTTGGTCAGCACCTTGGTCAGCCACGCGGCCGGCACCAGCACGCCCGCGCGGTCGGCCCCGTTCCAGCGCAGGTAGGTGTCCTGCACCGCGTCCTCGGCCTCGCTCACCGACCCGAGCAGCCGATACCCGACCGCGAACAACCGAGCCCGATGCGCCTCGAACTCCCGCGCCGCCGACTCCGCGTCCCCACCGGTTTCCATCGTCACTCCTTCAGCATTCCAGCCCACCTTGAACACCGGGCACGGCGCACACCCGGGCGACGGCGCGCGGGTGGCAGGCGGCGCGCGGGCGGGATCCCGGACCGGCGATCCGCGCCCGCGGCTTCCGCCTCGGGTCAGATTCCGGTTACCGCCAGGGGGAGTTCGGCCAGCCGGGCGGGGTCGGCGATCACCTCGATCCGGGTGATTCGGCCCGCCTCGATGGTCAGGCGCAGGGCGGCGAAGAGTCGGCCGTTGGGCGCGATCACGATTCCGGGTCGGCCGTCCACGAGGGCCGGCTCGCCCGCTCGGGCCCGGTGCGCGAAGATCCGGGTCTCCTCGGCGACCGCCCGCGCGCCCCGCACGTCGCGGGTGACCCCGTCCGGCACCGCGAAACGGTCGGCCACGCGGACCACGTCCGGCGCGAGCACCCGGAGCAGGGTGTCCAGGTCGCCACCGCGCGCGGCGGACAGGAACGCGTCGACCACGCCGTAGTCCTCGGCCCGCTCGGCCTCGTCCGGGGTGACCGGCCCGCGTACCCGCTCCCGGGCCCGGCTGGCCAACTTCTTGCTCGCCACCGTCGTGCGGCCCACGACCGGCGCGATCTCGGCGAACGGAACGGCGAACAGGTCGTGCAGGACGAAGGCGACCCGCTCGGCGGGGGTGAGCCGGTCCAGCACCACCAGCAGGGCCCGGCCCACCGACTCGGCCAACACCGCCTCCTGCTCGGGTTCGATCCCGCCCGGCCGCTCCAGCACCGCCTCCGGGATCGAGGTGAGGGATTCCTCGCCTCGGGTCCGCCGGATCCGCAACATGTCCAGGCACACCCGCGCGACCACGGTGGTCAACCACCCGGCCAGGTTTTCCACCCCGTCCACGCCCGCCCGGTCGACCCGCAACCAGGCGGCCTGTACCGCGTCTTCGGCGTCGTCCAGCGAGCCGAGCATCCGGTAGGCGACCCCGCGCAGGTGGTCGCGGTGTGCCTCGAAACGCGTGGCCAGGCCCTCGGGTCCGTTCATGGTCACCTTTTCGGTCGAGCATCGGTCAAAGGGGAGACGACCACTCCGCACGATGCCGACGGCAAGGAGACAACAGGCGAGTTTACCGTCGCCGCACCGCGCCGGGCCTGGCGCGTGCCACCCGGCCACACCCACCCGAGCCGCCCGCCGAACCGGAACCGACCCGGTTCGCGCGGCACCCCGTGTTGCCCCGAGCGGCGCTTCCGGCCGCCCGATCCGTACCAAGGAGAAGCCCGATGAAGTTCTTCCGACTCGACTCCAGCATCCGCGTCGACGACTCGGTCAGCCGCACCCTCGCCGACCTGGTCGAGGCCGAATGGCTGCGCGCCTTCCCGGACGCCGAGTTCGTCCGCCGCGACCTGGGCCGCCGACCGCTGCCCGGCGTCTGGCCCGTCGCCGAGGCGAGCCGGACCACCGAGGAGTGGGCCCGGACCGACGAACAGCGCGCGGCGACCGCGCTCGCCGCCGAACTCACCGACGAGCTCCTCTCCTGCGACGCCTTCCTGCTGGCCGTGCCGATGTACAACTTCGGCGTCCCGCAGCAGGTCAAGCAGTGGTTCGACGTGGTCATCACCGACCCCCGGGCCGCCGACGTCAGCCGGCCGATCCTGCCGGGGAGGCCGGCCGTACTGGTCGAGGCCCGAGGCGGTGGCTACGCGCCCGGGACTCCGCGCGCCGGCTGGGACCACGCCACGCCGTACCTGAACCGCATGCTCACCGACGTCTGGGGCCTGGACGTGGTCACCGCCCGAGCCGAACTCACCGCCGCCGACGTCAACCCGGCGATGGCGGAATTCAGGCCGCTCGCCCACCGCCTCCTCGCCGAGGCCCGCGTCGCGGCGACCGAACACGCCCGCGCGGTCGCCGCGCGACTGCGCGCCGTCCCGAACACCCGCACCCCCACACCCGCCTGACCCCCCGCCCGCGCCCCGCGTCGGCGTGGGGCGCGGGGCACGGGTCGACGCCGCCTACCCGCGACCGGGCCTTCGGTGCGGCGCCCGACGGAGTGCGGTGGTCAGTCGGCCATGAAGGTGGTGGTCTCCGGGATCGGGGCCCGGTCCGTGCGCACGGGGTGCGTGTCCAGGTCCTCGAAGCCGATCGACATGCCGCAGAACAGGAGCAGGCCGTCGGGCGGCGAGACGACCTCCGCGACGGTCGTGCGGTAGACCGACCAGGCCATCTGTGGGCAACTGTGCAGGCCCTCGGCGCGAAGCAGCAGCATGACCGTCTGGAGGTACATGCCGACGTCGGCCCACTGGGCCGCGCCCATCTCGCGGTCGATGTAGCAAAAGAGCGCGGCGGGCGCGCCGAAGCAGTCCCAGTTCGCGGCGACGGCCGCCGAGCGGGCCTGCTTTTCCCCGCGCGAGATGCCGAGCGCGGCATAGCGCCGCTCGGCGGCGGCGAACCGCCGCTCGCGGTAGGGCGTGCGCAATTCGGGCGGGTACATCGGGTACTCCCGCTCGTCTCCGGGGTCGCCCGCGGCCACCCGCTCGCCGGTGCGCTTCTTGAGCCGGTCCAGCGCGGGGCCGGTGAGCACGTAGGTGTTCCAGGGTTGGAGGTTCGCTCCCGACGGTGCCCGGGACGCGGCGGACATCACCCGTTCGAGTACTCCGCGCGGGATTCGCTCGTCCGCGAAACCGCGTACCGCGCGCCGACTCGCCACAGCCTCGTACACGTCCAAGAACATGTGCCTCTCGCATCCGATCTCGTCGCCCCTCGGCCGTCGTCTGCGGCGCCGACGGGGCTCCTTCCGCATTTCTGACGATCGGGAGGGCGCGGAGGTGACGGCAAAACACCCGTAACGGGCAACCCGGGCGTCGGGCGGGCGGCGTCGGGCGGCGACTGAACCACGACAGATCCGGTCGCCGGTCGGCCGCGGAACCCTAGCCTTGAGCCCTGCCGCAGGCCGCGACACCGCGACGGTCCGTCCGCGCCCGGCAACCCTTCGGCCCGGCGAAAGGCGACCCGTGAGCACCATCACCGTCATCCCCGGCGACGGCATCGGCCCCGAGGTCGTCGACTCCGCGCTGCGGGTCCTGACCGCGCTCGACCTGGGCCTGTCCATCGACGTGCTCGACCATGTCGACGCGAACGGATACACGCCGGGCAGCGGTGCGCTCGACGACGCGGACCTCGCGCGCATATCCGCGAGTTCCGCGCTCCTGCTCGGGGCGATCGGCCGGCCCGATCTCGACGAGACCGACTACACCCGCAGCGTGCTGCTGCGCATTCGCCAGGAATTCGACCTGTACGCCAACCACCGTCCGGTCAGGCTGTGGCACGACCGGCTGAGTCCGCTCCGGAACGCGGCGAGGCGCACGATCGACTGCGTGATCGTGCGGGAGAACACCGAGGGGCTCTACAGCGGGATCGGCGGCAGTCTCCGCGGCTTTTCGCCGAACGAGATCGCCATCGACACGGACGTCAACACCTGGCACGGCGTCTCGCGCATCGTGGACTACGCCTACACGGTGGCCCGCCGCGAGGTGTGCCTGGTGGACAAGGCCAACGCGGTGCGCAACGGAGGTCGGCTGTGGCAGGAATGCCGGCGCCGGGCCGCCGAACGCAACCCGCGGACGATCTCCTCGCATCTGTACATCGACGCCGCCGCGATGAAGCTGGTCACCGACCCCGGCTGCTTCGACGTCATCCTCGCCAACAACTCCTACGGCGACATCCTCAGCGATCTGGCCGCCGCGCTGGCCGGCGGCATCGGGCTGGCCCCGTCCGCGAACCTCAATCCCGAGACGACGTTCGGGCTGTTCGAACCGGTGCACGGTTCGGCTCCCGACATCGCCGGGAAGGGCCTGGCCAACCCCTTCGCGTGCCTGCTCACGACGGCCCTGCTGGTGCGCCACCTGGGCTTCACCGCGGCGGCGACCGCGATCGAGGCGGCGGTGGCCGAATCGATCGCGGCCGAGCGGGTCACGCCGGATCTGGGCGGGAGGCTGAGCACGGAGGAGGTGACCCGCGCCGTGCTCGCCGCCCTGTGAGCCCTCACGGGGCGGGATAGACCTCGGGTTGTGCGTTGGAACTGGTGCGGAGCACTTCGGCGACGCTCAGTTCGTAGAAGTCGTACCACTTCTCCCGGCCGAGCCGCTGCGCGTCCAGGTGTTCCGGATCCTCGCGCCACTTCTCCAGCGTCTCGGGATTGCGCCACCACACCAGGGCGACGCGCTCACCGTCGTCCGCGACGTAGTTCTTGATGTGCAGGAGATCCTCCCCCGCCATCTCCCGGACCTTCTTGGCCAGATGATCCTCGGTCGTTCCGTACTCCTCGTCGACCTGCGCGGAAAAACGTGACCTGAAGACGACCAGAATCACTTGTACCCTCCCTGGGGTCTCGGCTGTACCGGGCTGTCCGTGCGGGGAATCGGCGTGCCACGTCTCACCCGGACGAGACGCATTCGCGCAGCCGCGGATCGGGCAGGTCGATCGCCGCGGCGCCGTGCCGGTTGAGAATGCGCCGGGCCAGTGCGCGCAGTCGGCGGTCCTGGTCCAGCGCGGAGCGATAGCTCTCCTCACTGAACGCGCAGCGTTCGTAGAGCGGGACGAAGCGGTCCGGCATCAGGCCGACCAGCCGCCGGGTGATCGCCTCTTCGGCCTCGTGCCGGGCATCCGGCAGCCGCGACATCGTCCGGTAGTGCTCGTAGGAGATCTCCGCGATCGCCTCGCCGTCGCTGCGGCGGATCCGCTCGTACTCGGCGAACGCCGAGGCCCAGTCGGGCTCTCGGTCGAGGCAGTTCACCAGCGTGCGCACGTCCTCGAAGGCGCAGTTCATGCCCTGGCCCATGAACGGTGCCATCGCGTGGCAGGAGTCGCCGATCAGCGCGGCCCGGTCGCCCAGGACCCAGCGGTCACAGCGGGTGACCCGCAGCGAGGAGACCGGCTTGGTCGCCAACTGCCTTTGCAGGTCCGGGATGTTGCGGGCCGGCTCGGGAAAGAGCCGGGTGAACTGCTCGGCCAGTGCCCGAGTGCCGGCCGCCGCGCGGTAGGACGGACCCGGCCCTTCCCGACGCAGGAACACCGACCCCGCGAACAGGTCGGAGGAGACCATCGGGAACGCCCCGAACAGGGCATCGCCCGCCGGCCAATAGTGCATCAGGCCGCGATCGCAGGCCGGCAGCGGCAACACGATCTCCTGGTAGGCCAGTTCCAGGGTGCCGACCTCCTCGCGACCACCCTTGGCCACCAGCGCGGCGCGGACCGTGGAGCGAACTCCGTCGCAGCCCAGGATGTGATCGCACTCGATCCACCGCTCCGCCTCGCCGGCGCGCACCAGCAGCGCCGGTGCGTCCAGATCCACCTCCAGCACCGGGCGTTCGAAGTGCAGCCGCACTCCCGGCTCGGCCTGCGCCGCGTCCAGCAACATCCGGTGCAGCCGCTCCCGCTGGACCGCCCAGATCGGTGCCCCGTCCCGACTGTAGGGAGTCACCACCGTGCTGCCGTCGGGCAGGTGACCGCACCTGCCGGTGAGCGGCGAGCAGATCCGGCGTACCGCCCGCTCCAGGCCCAGTTCGCGCAGGACCCGCCAGCCGCGGTTCGACAGGATCACCATGAGCGAACGGCCCGGTCCGGCCGCGCTGCGTCGCGGATCCGGGTGTCGTTCCAGCAGGGTGACCAGGTCGTGGCGCCGGGCCAGATAGATCGCGGCCACGGGGCCGGCCAGTCCGGCCCCGACGACCGCGACATGTTTGCCCGTCCCGAACCCGGACGTGCTCGACGTGTGCATGACTGCTCCCAGCGACGGCGGCACCGGCGAATGACGACCTCTGCGATCACCCATGTGCGGGCCGATTACCAGGCCACCGGAAGCTCGCGCACGCCGTACGCCACGCCGTCGTGTTTGAACGGCACGTCGTCGAAGTCGATCGCGAGTCGCAGGGTCGGAATGCGCCGGTAGAGCGTCCCGTAGACCACCTGTAGTTCCAGCGCGGCCAGCGGTCGACCGAGACAGTGGTGTGGGCCGTATCCGAAGGCCAGGTGGTGCTGGGCGTCGCGGCCGAGGTCGAGCCGGTCCGGGTCGGGGAAGTTCTCCGGGTCGCGATTGGCCAGTTCGCTGGCCAGGATGATGCCCTCCCCGGCGCGGATGATTGTGTCGCCGACCGCGATGTCCCGGATGGCGACCCGCCGCCGGCCGGAGTGCGAGATGTTGAGGTAGCGCAGCAGTTCGTCGACCGCGCCTTCCACCACCCGGCGGTCCTCGGTGCCGCGCAGCAGTTCCAGTTGGTCCGGATTGCGCAACAACGCCAGTGTGCCCAGCGCGATCATGTTCCCGGTGGTCTCCAGTCCGGCCACCAGCAGGGTCACCGCGATGTAGGAGAGTTGCTCCTCGCTCAGTTCGCCGGTGCGCACCTGGGCCTCGATCACCGAGGAGATCAGGCCGTCCGCCGGTTCCTTCTTCTGCCGCTCGATCAGCTCCCGCAGATAGCTGCGCAGCGCCTCCTGGGCGCCGACCATCGCCGCGGGCTCACTGTCCCGATGCAGCATGCGCGACGTCTGATCCTGGAAGAACTCGTGGTCGGCGTAGGGCACTCCGAGCATCCGGCAGATCACCTGGGTCGAGGTGGGGAAGGCGAAGCGGCTAACCAGGTCGGTCGGATTCGGCCCGGCGAGCAGGTCGTCGATCAGGCCGTCGACGATGTTCGTTACGTCGCCGCGCAGCGCCTCGATGTTGCGGATGGCGAACGGCAGCGACACCATCCGGCGTTGCCGGGCGTGCTCGGGGTCGTCCAGGGCGACGAAGGAGCGCCCGTCCTTGCGCCGCTCCCGGCTGCCCTCGTCGAAGTGCGGGTAGCCCGGTGTCGTCGAGTCGGCGCTGACCCGGGGGTCGACCAGGAGCTTGCGCCCGAGGTCGTAGCCGGTGACCAGCCAGGGTGTGCTGCCGTCCCACAGGGTGACGCGGGTCAGTTCGTCCAACGCGCGCATGCTGCCGGCCGGGTCGAACGGGCAGGCGGCGTCCTTGCGGATCGGGAAGCGGATCAACTCTTCGTTCACGGCATCTCCTTCTGTTGCCGCGCCGTGCCGCTCCCGGTGGGCGGCTCTGCTTCGGCGGTTGTCGGTGGCTGGATGCGTCCGTGCAGGAATCGGGCTATCTCCCCCAGGTCGCCCGCCTCCAGGACCGTCCGGATCGGCAGGCGCACACCCAGTTCCTCGCGCACCGCGCCGATCAGCCGGCCCGCGATCAGCGAGTTGCCGCCCAGGTCGAAGAAGTTCGCGTCGAGATCGACCGTCGACAGGCCGAGCAGGCGCGCGACCACGTCACCCAGCAGGGCGTCGGGCGTGCGCGGCCCGGCCGGCGGTGCGGGCGGCTCCGGCGCGTCCGCGTCGCTCGGCGCGCCCAGGGCTCGCCGGTCCACCTTCCCGTTGGGCAGGGTGGGGAATTCGTCGAGCACGGTGATCCGCGTCGGGACCATGAACTCCGGTAGCGCGGCGGCCAGTTCGGTGCGCAGCGCGGCAGGGTCGAGGGTGGCGCCCGGGTGCGCGGTCAGATAGGCCACCAGTCGCGCGTCGGCGAGTTCGCCCTCGACGACCACCGCGGCCAGGGCCACGTCCGGTTGCCCGGTCAGGCAGGTCTCGATCTCGCCGAGTTCGACGCGGAACCCGCGCAGCTTGATCTGCCCGTCGACCCGGCCGGCGAAGTGGAACCGACCGTCGGCGTCGCGCCGACCCAGATCGCCGGAGCGGTACATCCGCGCGCCGGGTGGGCCGAACGGGTCGGGCAGGAAGCGCGACGCGGTCAACTCCGGGCGGTTGACATAGCCTCGGGCCAACCCCGAACCGGCCAGGTAGAGCTCGCCTTCCCGGCCGTCGGGCACCGGCCGCAGGTGCTCGTCCAGCACCCGGACCCGGGTCCCGACCCACGGGAAGCCGATCCCGACGCCGTCCGCCTCGGTGATCGGCCCGGCGATCGTGGAGCCGACGGTGGCCTCGGTCGGCCCGTAGCCGTTGAACATCCGCCGCCCGGGTGCCCACTTGCGCAGCAGGGCGGGGGTGCAGGCGTCGCCGGTCGACATGATGGTGCCGCCCAGCAGGACACCTTCGCTGTCGGTGACGCTCAGCGCGGCCGGCGGCAGTACGGCATGGTCGATCTCGTACTTGGCCAGCGTCTCGTGCAGCGCGTCGCCGGGCAGCAGGTCCTCGTCGTCGGCCATCACCAGCGTGGCCCCGTGCAGCAGCGCGAGGGTGACGTCCCAGAAACCGGCGTCGAAACTCATCGAGGCCCACTGCAACACCCGGTCACCGAGGCCCGGCCGAAACCGCTGCGCCTGGGTCGCGACGAGGTCCGCGACGCCGTCGTGGCTGATCGCGACGCCCTTGGGGGTCCCGCTGGAGCCGGAGGTGTAGATCACGTACATCAGGTGCCGGTCCGTCAACGGCTCGCGGCGGTCGGCCTGGCGCACATCCGCGTCGTCGAAGGCGGCGCACGCGTCGGAGTCGAGGTCGATCTCCGCGAGTTCCACCCCGGGCACCCGCCCGCCGCCGGCACGCACGAGCAGCGTCGGGGCGGCGTCCTCGACCATGAACGCCTTGCGGGCCGCCGGGTAGCGGGGGTCCAGCGGCAGGTAGGCGCCGCCCGCCTTGAGGATCGCCAGCACGCTCACCACCAGCTCGACCGACCGGGGAACGGCCACGGCCACCAGGTGGTCCGGGCCCACGCCGCGGTCGATCAGCAGCCGGGCCAGCCGGTTGACCCGGCGGTTGAGATCGTCGTAGGTGAGCGCGGTGTCCTTGTAGAGCACCGCGAGCGCGTCCGGACTGCTCGCCACCTGTGCCTCGAAGAACTCGGGCACGGTACGCGGAGCCGATCGCCGCGTCGTCACCGCGTGCTCCCCAGGTAGGGGCGCACCTCGGAGGCGAACAACTTCAGGCTGCGTTCCATCGACTCCAACGGCTGCTGGCCGAAGTCGAGTTGGAACAGCACGATGTCGGTGTCCAACTCCTGTTCGATATGCCGCAGTTGCTCGATCGCGGTCTGCGGCGAGCCGACCACGGCCAGCCCGGCGTCCTCGCTCGGGCCGGCCTGGTGCTTGTCCACCACGGCCTCGCGGTAGCCCTCGTACGAGCTGGAGGTCCGGTCCCGCCAGGCGTTCGCGGCCGAGCCGAAGACGTCCCAGTGGCGGCGCAACGCGGCGGTGCCCTCTTCGATCGCCTCCTGGTCCGTTTCGGCGAGGTAGAGCGCGACACTGATGGCGACCCGGGGTTCGCGGCCGGCGTTGCCGGGCGCGGCGCGGAAGCGGGCCCGGTACAGGTCGATCATCTCCCGGACCTGGTCCACCTGTTCGCGGCTGGGCGCGGAGGCTATCAACAGGTTGTGGCCGGCGTCGCCGATCCATTCGAAGCTCGAACGGGTGAGCAACGCGGCGGCCCAGACCGGCGGGTGCGGCTCCTGGGTGGGCAACGGCAGGGAGTTCGCCGCCCGGTAGCGAAAGAACGGGGTGTCCTCGCTCACGTCCGACTCGGTCCACAGCCGCACCACCGCGTCGACGGTCGCCCGGAAACGATCCTTGCTGCTGTCCAGGTCGATGCCGAACGAGTCGAACTCGTACGGCAGGAACGCCCGCGCGAAGCCGACGTCCAGGCGCCCGTTGCTGAGTGCGTCGAGCTGCGCGGTGCGGGCCGCCAGTTGGATCGGGTGGTGGAAGGACGCCTGGATGCCGCCGGTCATCAGCCGGATCCTGCTGGTTCGCGCGGCCACGGCGGACAGGAAGGCGAGCGGGTCGGGGCAGTAGCCGCCGTAGGGATGCAGGTAGTGCTCGGTCATCTTGACGTATTCGAGCCCGAGGTTCTCCACCAGCTCGGACACGGTCAGCAGGTTCGTGTAGTAGTCACCGGCGCTACGCTGCTGCGGCGTCGTGTCCGGCAACAGGGAGATCCCGTAGCTCGTCATCGCGGCCTCTTCGTATCCGTGTGCGGCTGATCGTCCGTTGTCGTGGTGGTGGTGCACTCCCGCGAGCCGGCCCCGCCCGGGGTCAGGGACCAGTACTCGCGCATCCCGTAGACCAGCGGTCGCGGCAGCACGTCGCCCGCGGTGCTGACCTTGACCACCTCGCCGAACACGACGACGTGGTCGGCGACCGTCACCGACTTGGTGACCCGGCAGTCCGCGATGGTGTGCGCGTCCTGCACCAGGTGGGGTCCGCCGAAGCCGGGTCGCATGGTCCACGCGACCCGCTCGAAGCGATCCGGGCAACGGGCGGCGAACAGTTCGGCCGTCGCGCGGGCCTGATCGTCGAGCAGGTTCACGGTGAAGGCCCGCGTCCTGGTCAGGACGGCGAGGGTGCGGCCGGCCTGCTGGGCGCACACCAGCAGGGTCGGCGGGCTGGCCGACACACTGGCGATCGCGGTGCAGGTCATGCCGTGCAGCGGACCGCCCGGCTCGGCGGCGGTGAGCACCGACACACCGGCCGGAAAGGCCGCCATCAGGTTTCTGAACTCGCTTGTGGACACCGGCTCCGTCGCAACGCGGCGATCGGCCTCGGCGATGGGAATCGACATGGTGGTTGCAGCACCTCCTGGTGTGCTGTCACGCGCTGGGAACGAGGCGCCCGCCGGCGGCCCCGCCGTGCCGGGCGACCTGGTGGGCCAGGTACTCGTACTGCCCGGGCAGGCGCTCGATCAGGGCCGAAGCCTGCTTGCGCACCCGCTCGAACTCGTTGCGCGCGGTGGTCGGATCCAACTGGTCGAGCACCGGCAGCGACCGGACCGGCAGCCCGCCGAGGCCCAGGATCATGGCGGTGTACGAGTACGGTTCGAAGCCGTGGAAGCGCGGGAAGACGGAGTTCTCGTCCGGCAGCGTGGCGCTCCATTGCTCCAGGCGCTCGGCCAGGCCGTCGGGCACCGCCCGGGTCTTGGTGTCCCGCCAGTAGTCGTTGTCCGCCCGAGCCGCGGCGTAGTAGTGCAGGAACAGGAACTCCCGTACCCCGTCCATGACTCCGCTCACCTGGTGGTTGTAGGCCCGGCGCAGCGGCTCGTCGTCCCGGGTGCCCGGGAAGTGCTTGACCAGTTGCTCCACCCCGTTTTGGATGAAGAAGATGCCGGTGGACTCCAGCGGCTCGACGAAGCCGCTGGACAGGCCGATGGCCACGCAGTTCTTGACCCATGACCGGGCGCTGCGGCCGATCCGCATCTTGATGTGATTGGCGGCCAGGTCGGCACTCTTGGGGCCGACGAACCTGCGCAGCGTGCGCTCCGCCTCCTCCGGCGTGGTGTAGTCGCTGGAGTAGACGTAGCCGGTGCCGAGCCGGTCGAACAGCGGAATGGTCCAGATCCAGCCGGCGTCCTGTGCCGAGGCCGTCGTGCAGGGCCGCATGCCGCCGGCGGCGACGTCCACCGGGACGCGCAGGGCCACCGCGCTGTCGTTCGGCAGGGAATCCTGGTACGAGACGAACGGCTCGCCCAACTTCTGGTTCAGCAATAGACCGCGGAACCCGGTGCAGTCGACGAACAGGTCGCCGCCGAGCGGCCCGTGCTCCTTGGTCAGTACGTCCGTGATGTAGCCGTCGGCGTCCAGGCGCACGTCGACCACGTCGTCCCGGACGTGTCGCACGCCGCGTTCGACGCCGTACTCGGCCAGGAATCCGGCGAGCAGGGTGGCGTCGAAGTGGTAGGCGTACGGGAATTGGGTGCTCTGGCCCTCGGGGGTCGCGCGGGACATGTCCTGTGCGTCGCCGGTGGTGAAGTCCCCTTCGAACAGGCCCCCGTCCAGGTGGCGGGGCGAGCGCTTGGCGTCGCAGAGTGCGGCCAGCACGGAGCAGTCCCGGTCGAACCGGTCGGACGGGCGGTCCCGCAGCCACCATTCGGCGAGCGGGAAGCCCTCGACCACGCGGGGTCGTTCGAAGGGGTGGTAGAAGTGGTGGCCCGGGGCGCGCCAGTTCTCGAATCGGATGGCGAGTTTGTACGAGGCGTGGCAGCGGGGCATCCACTCCGGTTCGGTCAGCCCCAGGTGCCGGAAGAATTTCCGGACGGTGCTGAACGTGGCCTCGCCCACTCCGATGGTGGGCACGGCCTTCGATTCCACGAGTGTGACCGACAGTCGATCACCGAAGCTCGCCTTGAGATGGGTGGCGGTCATCCAGCCGGCTGTACCTCCGCCGACGATCACTACGTTCTCGATCATGATTCCCGTCTTGGTCGATGCCTCGAATGGGACGGGACCCGGCGATTCGGTATGAGACTCCAGCGGGATCCCGGTAATGCACCCGACTCTGACACGGGCGTCCACAGGGTCGGTCGACGGGAAAAGATTCACGAAAGACGCGCTTCTTTCCGGCCGGGGCGACCGCGGATATGCGGGTGATCTTTCACCGACCGGCTCGGTTGCCCGGACCGGTCCGGTGTGTTGCCGGTTATCCCCGGGATCGATAAACGGATCACCGTATTCCGCTGCGCGGCGTCGGGGGCGTCAGGGTTCGGGCAACAGCCGTATGCGCAACGGTTCCAGCCAGGCGCGACCCGCGAGCAGTTCGTACTCCCGGACCCGACCGTCCTCGATGGCGAAGCGAATGACGAGTCGCAGCCGCCCTTCCGGCGCGACCAGCAGGCCGACGCGGCCGTCGATCATCGCGAGTTCGACGTGTTCGGCGGCGGCGCAGAAGTGGCTGATCTCGCGAGCGACGGGTCCCGCGCCGCGCACCTCGCTCGGGTGGTTCGCCGAGACGGCCGCGGCGTCGACGCGCCGCACCACGTCCGGAGCCAGGCGCGCGGCGATCTTGGCGGTGTCACCGGTGCGGGCTGCGGCGAGGAAGGCGGCCACCACCTCGCGGTGTTGGGCCAGTTCGACCGACCGGCGATGCTCGTGCGGTTCCCGCACCTTGTGCCGGGCCCGGCTGGCGAGCTTCTTGGCCGCCGCCTCGCTCCGGCCCAGGGTCGCGCCGATCTCGTCGAAGGGCACGCCGAACATGTCGTGCAGTACGAACGCCACCCGCTCGGCGGGGCTGAGGGCGTTCAGGACGACGAGCAGCGCGATGCCGACGGATTCGGCTTCGAGCACCCGCTGTTCGGGATTGCCGCTCGTCACACCCGTGGCCGGGGGCGGCAGCGGATCGCTCGGCTCCTCGGTGCACACGTGTCGGCCGCGCAGTATGTCCAGGCAGATACGGGAGACCACGGTGCGCAGCCAGCCCGGCAGGTTCCGCACCGACGCGGCGTCGACCCGCTCCAGCCGCAGCCAGGTGTCCTGCACCGCGTCCTCCGCCTCCTCGCGCGAACCGAGCATGCGGTAGGCGAGGGCGAGCAGGTCCCTGCGGTTGTCCTCGAAGCACGTTGCCAGGAATTGGCGCTGGTCCATCGGTCACCTTTCCGGTGTGCAATCCGTCGTACAGATGACCCTGAGGTAACGGGTCGTGTGACGAATGCCTGACGAGGAAAGGTGCCATGGCCATCCAAAGCGACGAGACCGTCGGGATTCGCCCTGTGTGCGGACCTCGTTCACGTCCCGAACCCGACGGGCCCCGAGCCCCCGTCCTCTGCCCGGCTAGGGATCGGGCAGAGGACGGGATCGTCCGCCACGCCGGCGACGAGGCGCCCGGCGTCGGCCGGTCCGGTGGCGGGTTACATGGTCTCGGGTTCGAGGATGTAACCGCGTCCCCAGATGGTTCGGATGCTGAGGCGTACCGAGGCGATGCGGCGGCGCAGTCGCATGATCTGAAGATCGAGAGCGTTTCTGGTGATCTTCCCGGTCAATTCGATCAACTGTTCCTCGAGCTCCGCGCGATAGACCACTTCGCCGTAGTGCGCGACGAACTGTTCCATCAGACCCGCCTGCGTGCTGGAGATGGCCACCGAGTCCGTACCGAAGTAGAGCACTCCGGTGGAGTCGACGGCCGGAATTATGAGCCCGTGCGCACGTTGTGTTAACGCTTGGATCCGGGCTTCGACATCTTCCCGAGGGGCCGGCGTTCTGATCCAGTCCTCCGAGGGATCAACGCAGATGGGAGCCCGATTTCCGGCCTCCACGACGAGAAGGCAGGGAATGCCCGCCTTCTTGCAATCGTCTCGCGTGCTCGCCTCGATGGGCCAGCGCACCAACTTGACGCTCTTGCTCAAGGGTGTCCCCCAATGCACAGAGTTCTGTTGTCGATATTCCCTTTTTGCACCCCATGGTTCACGCGATCCTGCAAATCGGATGGTACGTACGAAAAAAGCAGACCGAGGCCGGGATGCCACGCCGCGGCTCCAGATGTGTACCCACCCGGATTGGATTTCTCATTTCCCCGGACGCCATTTTTCACCGGGCGCCGAAGTCGCGTGTTCGCGGAGCATGGAGCTCCGCGAACACGCTGCCCCGGCGGACGGGACGATGGAACGAGTCACCGCGAACGATCGCTGAGCGCCTCACTCTCCCGGGGGCTTTCCGACTCCGGCTTCGCCTGCGGCCCCACGGCCACCGAACGCACGGCCCGCTGTCGGAACCCCGCGTACGCGACGGCGGCCGCGACCAGGGTGCAGGCCGAGGCCAGTCCGACGGCCATCTGGTAGCCGTGCAGGAAGGAATCGATCGCGGTCTGCTTGACCGAGGGGCCCAGCGTGTCCACGACCTTTTCCACCCGCCCGCCGCCGACGTTCTGCGCCTGCTGCGTGGCCTGGGCGTGCCGGACGCCGTCCAGGCCGGAGGTCTTGCTCCGCCACGAGGAGGTCGCCATGTTGACCCCGACGGTGCCCAGCACCGCCAGGCACACCGAGGAGCCGATCTGCCGGGAGGCGTTCAGGACGCTGGAGGCCGCGCCCGAGACCCCTGCGGGCACGTCGCGCATGGCCGCGTGGGTCGTGGCCGGGACGAACGTGCCGAACCCTCCGCCGTAGAGCGCGAATCCCAGCGCGCTGACCGCGAACGGGGTGGTCCCCGCCCGGCTGAGCAGGAGCACACCGACCGCGGCGACCACCGTGCCGCTGACGGTCACCACCCACGTCTTGAACCGGGCGTCCAGGCGCCCGCCGAACTGCGCCATGACCAGGAACGGGATGTTCATGAACAACCACGACAGGCCGGTGCGCATCACGGACCAGCCCGCGACGTTCTGGAAATACAGCGTCACCCAGAACAACGCGCCGGTCATTCCGCCGTAGCAGAGCATGTAGATGCCCGAGGCGCTCACGAAGCTGCGCGCGCGCAACAGCGCGGGCGGCAACATCGCGTGCGGGATGCGGCGCTCCCACCAGAAGAACGCGGCCAGCAACACGGCTCCGGCGACCAGGGGTAGGGCCACCAGCGTCGAGCCCCAGGGGTGGGCGGAGGACTCGACGAAGCCGAGCGTGAGGCAGACCAGCGCCAGGCCGCTGATCGTCATGCCCGGCACGTCCAGCTTCCGGGCCCGCGGATTGCGCGATTCGCGGACCGCGACGACCGTGCAGACGATGCCCAGGGCGGCGAACGGCAGATTGATCCAGAACACCGACTGCCAACCGAAGAAGGTCAGCAGGATGCCGCCGCCGACCGGTCCGGCGCCGAAGCCGGTGCCGCCGATCGCGGCCCAGGCGCCGATCGCGCCGGCCCGCTGTTCCTGCGGGTACGTCTCCATGATGATGGGCAGGCCCAGGGCGAGCATCGCCGCGCCGCCGACGCCCTGCAGGGCGCGGAAGGCGATCAGTGAATTCGCGTCCCAGGCAAGGGCGCAGGCGACCACACCGATGGTGAAGACCACCATGCCGGTGAGGAACACCCGCTTACGGCCGTAGCGGTCGCCGAGGGCGCCGCCGGCCGGGATGATCGCCGCCAGGCTCAGTGAGTAGGCGCCGATCACCCACTCCAACTGCGCGGCGCTCATGTGCAGTTCGTTCTGCACGGAGGGAAGTGCCACGTTCACGATGGTCAGGTCGAGCGAGGTCATGAACGTCGCCATGCACATCGCGAACAGGACCAGGCGGCGATGTTGCGTCTCGGTGAGTCGGAGGCTCATGTGCCCTCCCGGTCGGTCGTCGGGCACAGTGCCGACCCGACTACGCTATGCGATGTGGTGATCATCCGTACTCCCAGTGAATCCGTGACTGCCAGGTCCTGACCGCCCACTGGTAATGACCCCTGTCGCCCGAGGAGTGTGACCGTGTCCGATCCCGATCAGCTTGCGGAGCAGTTCGAGCTCGCCCGGCCACGGCTCGGCACGGTCGCCTATCGCATGCTGGGTTCGCATGCCGAGGCCGAGGACGCGGTCCAGGAGAGCTGGATCAGACTCAGCCGCACGGACGCGGACGAGGTGGAGTCGCTCCCGGCGTGGCTGACGACCGTGGTCAGCCGGATCTGCCTCAACGTGCTGCGCTCCCGTGCGGCCCGGCCGGAGGATCCGATCGGGCTGCGGCTGCCCGATCCCGTGCTCGGCCGGGAGGAGACCTTCGGCCCCGAGGACGATGCGCTGCTGAACGATTCGGTCAGCCTCGCGCTGATGATCGTGCTGGACACGCTGGCGCCGACCGAGCGGGTCGCCTTCGTCCTGCACGACATGTTCCATCTGACGTTCGACGAGGTGGCGAAGGTGGTCGGGCGCTCCACGGTCGCGGCGCGTCAGCTCGCCAGCCGGGCGCGCCGACGGGTGCAGGGCGCCTCGGCGAGCTCGGCGGACGGCGACTTCGCGACCCGGCGCCTGCTGGTCGACGCGTTCTTCGCCGCGGCGCGGGGCGGGGATCTCGACGCGCTGGTGGCCCTGTTGGATCCGGACGTCGAGTTGCGCGCGGACGGCGGGCGTACCCTCGTCTCCGCCTCGGCCGTGGTCCGGGGGGCCGGGCCCACCGCGCAGCGGGCGGCGTTGTTCCGGCAGCCCGGGGTGGTGGTGCGGGCCGTGCTGGTCAACGGCTCGCCCGGCGCGCTGGTGGAGCGGGACGGGCGGCCGGTCTCGGTGATGGGGTTCGCCATCGCGCGGGGCCGGATCGTCGGGATCCAGATCCTGCTGGATCCCGACCGGCTGGGGGCGATGGATCTGGCGGCGCTGCACGGGTAGCGGGCGCGGGGTGGCCTGCGTGGGCGCTGTGTGGGTGGCCTGCGCGGGCCGGCTGCGCGCGGGCGGCCGGCGCAGGCGGCTTCCGTGCGCGGCTGCTGCGGGCGGGCGGCCGGGAGGTCCGTCAGGACACGCCGACCAGCTTCTCGCTGCGCCGCAGGCGGGCCCGTTCCTGCTCGTTGACCTCGATGCGTGAAAGGGCCCGGCGAAGTACCGGCGGGGTCATCATCGTGGTGCTGATCGCGATCAGTACCACGATGGTGTAGGCGGCGGTGTTCAGCACGCCCAGTTGCAGTCCGATCCCGGCCACGATGATCTGAATGACCCCGCGCGCGTTCATCCCGGCGCCGAGCACGAGCGCGGTGCGATGGTCGAGACCGGCCAGTCGGGCGCCGAGGAAGGCCCCGGCGAACTTGCCCACGACGGCCACGGCCAGCGCGCACAGCGCGGCCAGGGCGATCACGGGTCTGCCCAGCACGGTCAGATCCAGCCGCAGGCCGGCCTCGGCGAAGTACAGGGGGGCGAACACCGACAACGTGACCGCGCGCAACGGCGCCAACCGGCCCACCGTTTCTCGGGTGCAGGTGCCGATCAGCAGGCCGCCGACGAGCGCGCCGAAGGACGCCTCCATGCCTGCGGCCTGGGTCAGCGCCGCGCTGCCCAGGATCACCACGGTCGCGGTGGCGATGGTCGTCCCCGCCGCGGTCACCCTGGCCATCAGCCACCCAATGGCCGGCCGGACGATCAGCGTCGCGCACACCACGATCAGCAACAGCCAACAGACCGGCTTCACCACCGAGACGACGGTGAGGCCGCCCACAGCCGCGGCGGACGCCACGGACAACAACATCCAGCCGCTGACGTCGTCCACCACCGCGACGGCGATGGTCAGTTGGCCGAGGTCGCGGTGCAACAGGCGCATGTCGGCGAACATCTTGGCGATCACCGGCAGGGCGCTGACGCACATCGCCACCCCGACGAAGAACGCGAACAGGCCGCGATCGTGATCGGCGGGCAGCAGGCTCGCGGGCGCCGCGAAGCCGATGGCGACCCCCAGGGCCAGCGGGATGAGCAGACCGAGGAGGCCCACGCCGAGCGAGGTCCGACCCTTGCGGCGCACCAGGCCGAGATCGATCTCCAACGCGGTCACGCCCACGAGCAGGATCACTCCGATCTGCCCGACCGCGTCCAGCAGGTGCGTCTGCGGTGCGGACGAGGTCTCGAGCCAGTCCCGAAGCCCGGGCGCGAGCCCGCCCAGCACCGATGGCCCCAGCAGGACGCCCGCGGACAACTCGCCCAGGAGGGCGGGCAGTCCGAGCCGCTCGGCGAGCCGGCCGAGCAGCAGTGCCACACACAACAGCGTCGACACTTGAACCAGGAGCAGCAGGAGCGAATGGCCGCCCAGGGGCGCGGCGGTGTCGGACGGCATGACGTGCTCCTAGGCGTCGGATTCGGGGAGCACGGCGATCGCCCGAGACGGGCAGACGCGCGCCGCGTGCCGCACTCGGTCCTCGAGTTCGCCGGGCACGTCCTGGCGGAGCAGGTGCACGATGCCGTCGTCCTCGCCCTGGTCGAACACCTCGGCCACCGCGAGTACGCACATTCCGGAGCCGATACACCGCTGTTGGTCGGCGGTCACACGCATGACAGATCCTTTTCTCGCGTCGATTCCGATTCCGACGGTCGCATTCCACGGCCGGTCGCAATTCCACGGCCGGCCGCGCATTCCGCGACTGCTTGCGTCACCGCGGTGAAAAGCGCACCGGCAGGCTGCTGTACCCATTGAGGAAATTGGACTGGATCCGGGTCGGCGTCCCCAGGAGTTCGATCTCGGATACCGCGCCGACGAGCGCGCCCATCAGCGCGCGCAGTTCGACCCGACCGAGGAAGGCGCCCAGGCAGTAATGCGGGCCGTGTCCCAAGGCGACGTGCTTGTTCGGGGTTCGGGACAGCTCGAAACTGCGCGGCGCCGGAAAGACCCGCTCGTCGTTGTTCGCCGAGATGTTCCACAGGGACACGATCTCTCCCGCGCGCACCGCCTTGTCGCCGATGACCCGGTCGCGCACGGCGGTACGGGCGAAGTGCAACGAGGGCGTGGCCCAGCGCAGGGCCTCCTCGACGGCCGTGTCCGGGTCGATCCGCCCCGCGCGCAGGGCGTGCCACTGCTCCGGGGCCTCCGCCAGCGCCTTGACGGTGCCGACCGCCGACACCCGCGAGGACTCGTCGCCGCCGATGACCAGGCTGTAGCAGTTGAGGGCGACTTCCTCCAGGGTCAACGGCTCGCCGTCGATGGTCCCGGTCGCGATGGTGCTGACCACGTCGTCGCCCGGATGTGCGCGGCGGAAGGCGCCCAGATTCATGAAATACAGGACGAGTTCGTTGCGTGCTTCGAGGGAATCGAGTTCGTCGGCACCGGCGAGTGCGCCCTTGCTCCAGTCGAGCAGGTCGGGGCGATCCCGTTCGGGCACGGAGAGCAGATCGCAGATGGTGTTCATCGGCACGTGTTCCGCGACCCGGGTGGCGAAATCGAAGCTGCCCTCCTCGACCGCGGCGCCGATCAACGCGGTGGTGTACGCCTCGACTTCGCGTACGACCCGATTGAGCACCTTCGGCGAGAGGGCGCGCCACAGCAGGGCCCGCAACTGGCGATGCCGGGGTGGGTCGGTCACGGCCAGCATCTTCCCGCCGGCCGAGTCGTCGCCCCGAAGCAGCACGTCGAGCACGGTGCCGCGGCCGGAGCCCAGGGTCGCGGGATCCCGGTAACAGTCCACGACGCTGTCGTAGTCGGTGACCACCCAGAATCCGGGCAGATCACCCGACGCCTCGTGCCAGTACACCGGTTCGCGGGCCCGGGCCGCCGCGAAGAACTCGTAGGGATCGTGCTCGAAAAACGTGCGCGAATCGGTCAAATCAACCGAGGTGGCTGCCGCTGGGCTCATTGTTCGAAATCCCCATCGTAAAAGGTACCGACTCCGGCACGCGGATCCTTACACGCACCCGGGACCGTACGAACAAGTTGTGTCAGAGATCTGTCGCAGGCGACCGGGAATTGACGGAGAGTCGAAAGATTTCCTCGATGCATTCATCCGCCATGAGAACTTACGAAGGCATCGGAGCGGAGGAGTGAAAAGATGCCCGTTACACGCCGGAATTACTGCCTGCGGACTCTGACCGACGCACCGGTCACCCCGGCCACCCCGCAGCCCGTCGCGCGGCTCGTCTGTCTCCCCCACTCCGGCGGGACCGCCGCCGCCTACGCACCGTGGGCCGCGAGCCTGCGACCGGACATCGAGCTGCTCGCCGTGCAATACCCGGGGCACGGCGACCGCTTCGGCGAGCCGGCACCGGACGACGTGCGGACACTGAGCGCGGAACTCGACGCGGAGCTCTCACGACTGGACCCGCTGCCCACCTTCCTGTTCGGGCACAGCCTCGGAGCCCTGGTCGCCTACGAGAGCGCCCTCGCCCTCGCCGCCGACGGTCGGCCGCTGCACGGCCTGCTGGTGTCCGGTTGCCTGCCGCCGAGCAGGCAGGGCGGGGGCCGCACACACCTGTGCCCCGACGAGGAACTGTGGTCCGTGGTCTGCCGCATGGGCGGCGTCGACCCGGAGATCGCGGACAACCCCGACCTGGCGCAGGTACTGCTCCCGGTGCTGCGCGCGGACATCACCGCGCACGAACGCTACCGACCGGCTGCCCGGGCCACGCCGCTGCGCTGCCCCGTCCGCTGCCACCACGGCGCACAGGACCCCCTCGTCGACGGCACCGGGTTGGCCGGCTGGGACGCGGTCGGCAGCGGGACCTTCAGCCTGCTCGAACGACCGGGCGGACACTTCCACCCGTTCCGGGACCCGGCCGGGCTGGTGGCCGAGATCCTCGCCTTCATCGACGCCGCACTCGATTTTTCGGACTCTAGGACGCGGAGCCAACCATGGCCGACCTGAGCTATACCTCCTACCTCCAAACGGAGACACTGCTCGCGCTCCAGAAGACGCAGATCCCCGAGACGGCCGACCGGACCGTGGTCCTGGCCGAGCACTTCTTCATCGTCGCGCACCAGTCCTGCGAACTCTGGCTCAAACAAACCATCGCCGACCTGAACCTGGTCACCGAACTGCTGTCGACCTCCCCGTATCGCTCGACCCCCGCACATCGTTCGGCCAACGGGTATCGCCCGGCCTCCCCGTATCCCGGCGGCAACGGGATCGAGGTGAGCGTGGAACTCCTGCAACGGGCAAGCGAGTTACTGCGGGTACTGCACGAGCAGGTGATCGTCCTGGAGCGCCTCCAGCTCCGCCACTTCGTCGAGTTCCGGCCCTACCTCGGCACGGCCAGCGGAGCACAGTCGGATCAATTCCGCGTACTCGGCCGCCTGATCGGCGACAACAAGCGCGACGGAGAACTCTACGAAGCCTTCGTGCAGAGCGCCGCGCACCACGGGCACAGCGTGGCCGAGATCTGCCGCCTGGGCCCCGACATCGGCGGCCTGCACCGCGTCGCCGAGGCGCTTCTCGACGTCGGCAACGGCTACTGGCGATGGAAGGTGGCCCACCTCGGGCTGATGTCGAGGATGGTCGGCGGACAGGAGGGCACCGGCGGCACGACGGGGGAGGAATTCCTGATGCGCCGGATCACCCTCCCCTTCCCCGAACTCCGCCGGTTGCGCGGCTCACTCCACGCGGCGGAACTCACGAGCAGCCCGGCGTGACGTCGGCGGGCACCCTGCCCACCCCGGCGGCACAGGCGGCCTCCCCCGGCCGCGGACGTCCGGTCCCGATCCGAAACGGCTGACACATGCTGGAATTCGACGCAGCGGACATGACCACGCGGCAGCGCGAACGGCTGCTGCTGTGGAGCGTCGTCCCCCGACCGATCGCCATGGTCAGTACGGTCTCGCCGGACGGGGCGGTCAATCTCGCGCCCTTCTCCTACTACACCGCTGTGGGCTACTCCCCGATGGCGCTGCTGTTCTGCGCGGGCCGCCGCGCCGACGGCTCCGAGAAGGACTCGTGCCGCAACGCGCGACCACCGGCCGAGGGCGGCACCGGCGAGTTCACCGTCAACGTCCTGATCCAAAAACACGCCGAGGCCGCGACCGGCGCGGCGAAACCCATCCCCCACGGCCGATCCGAATACGAACTCGTCGGCCTGCTCCCCATCCCCGGCACCCGGGTGGGCAGCCCGCGCATCGACGGCTCACCCATCGCCTTCGAATGCCGAACCTCCGCCATAGTCCCGATCGGCGACCACTTCGTGGTCATCGGCGAGGTCGTCCACGTCACCGCCGAGGAAGACCTGCTCGACACCGACGACTTCCACGTCGACCTCACCCGCCTCGACGCCATCGGCCGGATGGGCGCCGCCGACTACCTCAAAACCCAGGACCGCTACACCCTCGACCCCTGACCCCACCCGAAGCCCAGGACAGGGTGCCGTCCTGGGCTTCCCGCGGCCCCGGCCGCCCGCCTGCCACGCGACCTCCGCAGGGTCGTCCGTCCGCAACAGAGGCATGAGCGGCCGGGCGCCGGCGATCCCATACCTACGGTGCGGGGAGGGGCGGGGAGACAACCTCCACCGCTACGCCTGCCACCCCTGCGTTCCTCAGGATGCTCGCGAGGAACTCGACCTCCAGGTGGGTCCCGGACCAACCGGACGCCATGGCCTGGCTCGTCATCGTCGACGCGGTCCTGAGGTCGACCTGGGATACCGCGCGAAATGCCTTGAGCAACTGGACTTTCGCCCGAGAAGAGTCCCCGACCACGAGTCTCCGAGCAGCGTGCTCGGCCAGAATTGCTTCTCTGACGAAATCCGGCGCCGGGTCCACCCCCTCGTCGTCGATGACGACCCCACAGCTCCCACAACACCGATCCACGGCCCAGTGCAGGACTTCGTCGTCCATGAATTGGGCGAACCACCCCTCGACGACCCCACCACAGTGACCACAATCCTCCGTGAACCGCGCACCTTGGGTGATCATTACGGCCATCCTTCGGAACAGACGGTCGTCCTCGGACGCGAGCTCGTCATTCCATCTGCGACGCGGGCTTCGACGGCGCCGTCGGCCACTTCCCGGCGGGCGGTCGCCTGGGCGATGTGCTCGTCGTGCATCTCGACACTCTACGAGGCGGGTCCCACAACGCCCCGTTGCTCAGCTGATCTGCACGATCGTGACGGTCACGCATCGATCCTCGATGATGAACGTCGCGGTGCCCTCCACGCAGAACGCATACTCGCGCATGTTGTCGGAGCGCGTGGGCGAGCCGACTCGCCAGGGGTCGGAGGCGAGGCGTCGGGTCATGTCGTCGTAGGCGCCGGTCACGTGGGCCGGCTGCCCTTTGAGCCAGCGCTGGACGGTGTAGGTGGACTCGACGCTGTAGCTCACGGGTGGTCTCCCCACTGTGTGCGGTCGGCCGGGACGGTGTCGACGGGCAGGCCGGCGTTGATCCGCCGGATGGTCTCTTCGGTTTCCGGCCAGTCGGGGCTGCGGCGCATGCGGACCTCGGATTGCCAGGGGCCGAGCATGTCGGCGAGGGGCTGGAGGTCTCCGCTGTCGCGGGCGGTGTCCAGGGCCTGGCCGTACTCCTTTTCGAACTCGTCGCGGAGGTCGGCGGGAAGTTCGGCGCGGATCTCGGCGGGGGTGGCGTGGTGGGTGCCGCCGAAGCCGATGGTGTGCCGGGGCCGACGGGGGTCGGTGGTCTGCTCGTCCATGCCGCCAGGGTGACACCGCACGGGTGGTAATCGGTAGCCGGCGCACACGGGTGGGTTACCCGCCGGCCGCGCGCCGGTCCAGTGCATCGAGCACACGGACCCACGGGTAGGTCGGGATGCGGCTGCCGCCCGTGCCCGGCGGGTGCGGCCGAAACCCGTCGGTGCCGTACAGGACCTCGACCCCGCATTCCCGAAGGGTCGCGACGGCCCGGTCGACAGCGGGTGGGCGGCCTGGGCGGCGTTCCAAAACGGCAGGGCGGCGATCGGCAAGCCGAGCCCGATCGCCTCGGTGAGAACCCTCAGGGCGTAGGTGTCGGCGTGTCCGTCCGCCCACTTGGTGACCGTGTTCATCGTCATCGGCGCCACGGCGACGGCGTCCGCCTTCGGCCACCGACCGGGCTCGTCCGCCCGCCGATAGCGGTGGCGGACGGGGCGGCCGGTCACTGCTTCGATGGCTGCGGGATCGACGAACCCGCCGCCCTCGGCCGCCGGCGTCGCGATCGTGCACACGTCTCAACCTCGTCCCTTGGCCGCCTCCACAAGGACACCGACCTGCGGCGCCGGCCCGGCCGCGCACACGACCAGGTACAGGACTCGATCGCTCACAGGGGTACTCCCGATCGGACGGCCAGGGGTCGCAGCTCCGGGAGGCGACCGTACTCGTCGCGACGCACCAACTCGCCGATGAGGTTCCGCGCGACGGTGCGGGAGCGGATCTCCTCGGGTGCCTGCTGCTCCTCCGCCGCGGGCAGGGCGATGCCGGCCCGCTCGGTGCGTCCGCAGACGGCGAGAGCCCGAGCGACGTCGAGCCGGAACACCGCCCCACGCTCGGCCGCTTCGAGGCCCGCGACGTCGACACCGCAGGCGCCTCGACAGCCTGCCCGGCGTCGCCCGGCGTGAGGGCGAGGGACACCCTGTGGACGCTGACGTTGATGGGGCCGAACGCGGTAAAGGCGCGGTTGCGGTCGCCGTCGAGCATGGCCGCCGCCTGTTGCGTCCGAACACCGTTCTTCCACTGGCGTGTTGATGATCCGCCCCCCGCGAAACGCCTGCCCGAGCTCGCGAACCGGTGAAGAGCATCTTGCGATGTGTGCGATTCCCGGCGGAGGCGAGAGCGGGGATTCTACGGTGTGGCCAGCAATGAACCGGTTCCGGGCGATCCGGCGGTTTGTCGTGTGGCTGTAGCGAAGGGGGACGGGCATGGGTCGTCGGCAGTTGGTGTACGTGTTGCCGGGCATCGGGGGGAGTGTTCTGGAGGAACCGCCGTCCGGCAAGCGGCCGGGTCGGCGGGTGTGGGACGCGGGATTGGGGGACATCGCGGCGTCGTTCCTGCGTCCCGGCCGGCTCGATCCCGACATCGCGCTGCGACCGGTCGGGTTGATCACGTCGAAGCGATTGCTCGGCTGGACGCCGGTCCACGGCTATGAGCGGCTGATCAAGGAGGTGGGTGCGGGCGCTGTCGTGGACTGCGGACACCCCGATACCCGCGACCTCGCCGCCGATGTCGTGTTGTTCCCCTACGACTTCCGGCTGAGCGTCGTCGAAGCCGCACACCGCCTGGCCGCCGACGTCCACGACCGGCTCAAGGATTGCAGCGAGAAGGAACGGGCGGGACGCGTCGTGGTGGTGGCGCACTCGATGGGTGGGCTGGTGGCCCGCTACTGGCTCGGTCCGTTGGAGGGCCGGCGGGTGTGCCGGTCCCTGGTCACCCTCGGTACACCCCATCGCGGTGCGCCCACGGCTCTCCGCTGGATGGTCAACGGCATCCCGCTCCGGCCCGGCATCGGCGGCCCGAAAGGAGCCCTCACCCGATGGCCGTCGATCGCCGAACTCCTCCCCCAGTACCCGGCGGTGTGGGATGACTCGGCTCAAATATCCCTGTACCCGAAGGACTTGCCGATCGAATGGTTGCGCTCGCGGGCCGAGACCGGCGCACGGACGCACGCAGACATCAAGAAGGCGTGGGACGTGTTGCCACGCACGACGGAAATGGTGCCCCGGGTCGGGTGGAGCCACGCCACCGACGGGGTCGCCCACTGGGACGGAAAGGCCCTGCGGATCACGGGCGAGCAGCCGACCTGGCTGGACCTGGCCGGCCGCGAGGACGAACTCGGCGACGGCACCGTCCCCGCGTGCTCGGCGGTGCCGCAGGAAATGAGCGGCCACAACACGATCGCGATGCGCGTCGCCGAGAAGCACGGACCGATGTCCGCCGCCGCGTGGGTCGCACCGATGCTCGTGCCCTACGCGGAAAGGCGCCCGCTGGACGCTGTCCGAGGCGACCGCCACAAGACGACGCTGGGCCTGGACATCGACGACGTCCACGCCGAACGCAGCCCGCTGTCGGTCCAGGTCGCCATTCGCGGCGAGGACGCGCCTGCCGGTCCCCCGGCCGATGTGGAGGTATGGGCGACCCTGCGGCCCGCCGATGCCCCGCCGGGCACGCCGGAAATCGAGGTGTGCTTGACGGCGGACTCGACCGCGGGTGCGTACGTGGGCGAATTCGCCGGGCAGCCGGTGGGGGTGTATGAGATCACTGTGGATGCCGAAGCCGTCCCGGGTGCCGGCGACCTGACCGCCCGCGACCTGGTCGCGGTGGTCGCCCCGTGAGCGATTGGCCCACCTGGAGCCTCACCGGCGACGACGCCGCACTGGCCCGATACGTCGTACCCGACGAGGTCGCGGGCCTGGTCCACGAACTGCCTCCCAAAGCGCTCCTGAACAGCCCCATCGCCCACCTTCGGGCGGTCTACGAGGCGTTGGCCGCACACGGCATCCTCTACGACCACGAAGAACCCACCACCGACTCCGGCCGCCAGGTGATCCGCGAACCCGGCGAAGTCCTGTGGAGCCCCGGTCGCGGCACCTGCCTCGACCTCGCCCTGGTCATGGCGGGGGCCTGCCTCAAGGCCGGCCTGCACCCGATCGTCGTGCTCGTCGACTCCACGAGCGGCGGCGCGTCCCACGCGCTGCTCGGCGTGTGGGTCCGCGACGCCCCCCACCCCGTGGAGCCCTCGGGCGTGTGGCACAACCCGCCCTCCGCGTGGGGCGGGCTCACCCGTCCCTCGCCCTCGGGCCGCCGGCCCCCGCTCGTGCTCGTGGACCCGGTCGGGATCGCCCGGGGCCTGCCCACCGCCGCCACCCGCGGCCTGAACGCCGACTTCGACGAGGCGGCGCGCTCCGCCACCCACTACACGCCCTTCCCCGACGAAGCCGGCACCGCGTCCTGGGCATGGCGCGTCGGCGTTGACGTCAAGCGCCTATGGCGCGCCCAGAGCGTCCACCCCACCACCAGCCGCCCGGCCGGGGACCCGCTGCGCGAGCCGTACATCAGCCTGGACACGGTCCCCGAAGCCGCCCGCACGCCGATGCAACTCCTGCGCGCGGACTACGGCATCGTGCCCTTCGAGGCCCGGGACGAACTCACCGTGCTCGCGGACTGGTGCCACACCGTCGCCGCCGGCCGCCGCACCGGCATCGCGGTCGTGCACGGCCCCGGCGGCGCCGGCAAAACCCGCCTCGCCCTCGAACTCGCCCAGCGCATGCGCACCCGCCACGACTGGTACACCGGCTACCTCAAGAGCGACGAACCCCTCGACTGGCTCGGCGCCGTCGTCACCCCCACCCTGATCGTCGTCGACTACGCCGACGCCGCCTCCGACCGCACCCGCGAACTCCTGCGCATCCTCGGCCTACGACGCGGCGCCCCTGCGGCCGTCGTGATGACCGCCCGCTCCGTCGAAGGCGACTGGCTCGACGACCTCCGCGCCTCCTGGACCCGCAGGGGACAACTCTGCGACGAACTCCGCCTCCGCCTGCCCTCCGAACACCCCGCCCGCAGCAGGCTGTTCCGCAGCGCCATGGACGCCTACGCCGCGCCGCGGGATCCGGGCACAACGCCGCAGGACACGACACTCGACGCACTGGTACCCGACCGGTGGTCCACCCTCGACTACGTGCTACTCGGCCTGCTCGCCGCCCGCCGCGAGGGCCCACTGCCCGCCACACGCGGCGACCTGTACGACGAGGTACTCGACCACGAACGCCGCTACTGGGCCCAGACCCACCAGGACCTCACCGGCACCCGCAAAGCCCCCACCGCCGTCCTGGCCCGGGCGGCGGCCTGCCTGACCCTGCGCGCACCCACCACCGACGCCCAGGCCCACGCGGCGCTCCGCGCGGTCGAGGAACTGTCGGACGACGGCCGATGGCGGGAGGAGGTACGCACCACCCTGACCACCTGCCTACGCCCCGGCGTCGGCGAACCCCTGGTGGTACGCCCCGACCCGATCGGCGACCACCTCACCATCCAGCGGCTCGCGGACGACCCCGCCCTTCTCGAACGTGTCCTGAACGGCCTCGAACCCGACCCACTGCATCAGACCCTCCTCCACTTCAACCGCGCCGCAGCCGCAGACCCCGAAACCGCCAACTCCCGTCTCCTCACCTGGATCGATGCAGGCGCAAACCGATGGGAGGCGGTCCTGCCGGTCGCCTCCGCACAGGGCGGCGCCGCCCTCGCCACCTTGGAACTCGCGGTCCGCCGACCCAGGACACCAACCTGGCTCGACGAACTCGCCCGTGCCCTGCCGGAGGCTCACACCGGCCTGGTCCACCTCGCGCACGATGTCGAGGTACGCCGCCTGACGGACTTACGAAACGACAATGCGACGCCAACGGAAGCACTCGCCGCGCAACTGACACGCCTCAGCCCGCGACAAGCGGACATCGGTGAGCACAATGCGGCGCTGCTCTCCGCCACCGAAGGCGTGGACCACTACCGCGCACTGGCCCAGGCGAACCCGGCAACCTTCCTCCCCGGCCTGGCCGGAGCCCTCAACGGCCTCTCGAACCGCCAGTCGGAGACCGGGAACCGGAAGGCCGCGCTCAGCTCGGGTGCCGAGGCCGTCAACCACTACCGAGTACTCGCCCGGGCCGATGCCGCAACCTTCCTCTCCGGCCTCGCCGCCGCCCTCAACAACCTCTCGACCTGCCGGGGCGCAACCGGGGACCGAAACGGGGCGCTCACCGCAAGCACCGAAGCCGTCGACCACTACCGCACACTCGCCAACGCCGACCCCGCAGCCTTCCTCCCCGACCTCGCCGCGTCCCTCAACAACCTCTCGAACCGGCAATCCGAGAGCGGGAAACGGGACGCGGCACTCATCTCGATCGTCGAAGCCGTCCAGCTCCGACGCACACTCGCACAGACGAACGCTGCGGCATTCCTCCCCGACCTCGCCATGTCCCTCAACAATCTCTCGAACCACCTGCGCGTAACCGGTGATCGAATCGCGGCACTTGCCTCGGCCACCGAGGCCGTCGACCACTTCCGGGCACTCGCCCAGGCCGATGCCGCAACCTTCCTCCCCTCCCTCGCCGCCTCCCTCAACACTCTCTCGAGCCGCCAACGCGCAACCGGGGACCGGCACGCGGCACTTGCCTCGGTCACCGAGGGCGTCGACCACTACCGCACACTCGCCCAGGACGACCCCGCAGCCTTCCTCCCCGACCTCGCCGCGTCCCTCGACAACCTCGCGAACTGCCAGTCGGAGACCGGGAACCCGAACGCGGCACTGACCTCGATCACCGAGGCCGTCGGCCACTACCGGGAACTCGCCCAGGACGGCCCCGCAGCATTCCTCCCCGACCTCGCCTCCTCCCTCAACACCCTCTCGGTCCAGCAGTCGCGAACGGGGAACCGAGAGGCGGCCCGCACCTCAAGCACGGAAGCCGTCGACCACTACCGCACACTCGCCAAAGCCGACCCCACAGCCTTCCTCCCCCGCCTCGCCACGTCCCTCACCAACCTCTCGAACCACCAGTCGGCGACCGGGAACCGGGACGCGGCACTCGTCTCGAGCACCGAAGCCGTCCGACTGCAACGCCCGCTCGCGCAGGCGGACCCCGCCACCTTCCTCTCCGACCTCGCCGCCTCCCTCAACACCCTCTCGACCTGCCAAATCAAGACCGGGGACCGGCACGCGGCACTCACCTCCAGCACCGAAGCCGTCGACCACTACCGCACGCTCACCGACGCCAACCCGGAGACCTTCCTCCCCCACCTGGCCACATCCCTCACCAACCTCTCGAACTGCCGGTTCAAGACCGGGAACGGTCACGCGGCACTCACCTCAAGCACAGAAGCGGTCCACCACTACCGCACACTCGCTCAAGACGACCCCGCGACCTTCCGCCCCCGCCTCGCCATGTGCCTCAACAACCTCTCGGTCCAGCAGTCCCAAACCGGAAACCAAAAAGCAGCCCTCACCTTGATCACCGAGGTTGTCGACCACTACCGCGCACTCGTCCAGGACGACCTCGCGACCTTCCTCCCCCACCTCGCCACGTCCCTCAACAACCTCTCGGTCCAGCAGTCCCAAACCGGAAACCAAAAAGCAGCCCTCATCTCGATCACCGAAGCCGTCGACCTCCACCGCACACTCGCCCAAGACGACCCCACAACCTTCCTCCCCGACCTCGCCATGTCCCTCACAAACCTCGCGAACTGCCAGTCCGAGAATGGAAGCCCGGACGCGGCGCTCACCTCGATCACCGAGGCCGTCGACCTCCACCGCGCACTCGCCCAGGACGACCCCGCAGCCTTCCTCCCCGACCTCGCCATGTCCCTCGAGAACTTTTCGCTCCTGCAGACGGATGCCGGCCTGACGAAAGCAACCTGGCTGGGCGTCTTGGACGACCTGAGGCCAACCCCGATCGCCATGGCCGAACTGCGCACCCGCTACGCCCGATATCTGATGGACAGCGACAGATCTTCCGAGGCAACAGATCAACTGGTCCAAGCAGCGGCTGAAACCTATGAAGGATCGTCACATCGCCTGGGACTGACACGACGGGCGATCCGCGATGTGGTGCTGCTCGGCAAAAGCCGGGACGAGCGGCTACCGGCCTGGGCGGTATTCCATCCGGACGACGAATGCGCCGCCCTCCTGGAGGCATGGGCCGAGATCGAGACCTGGGCCGGCGTCGAGGCGTTCGTCACGCAAAACTCCACCTGGCTTCGGACGGCGGCCGGCAGAACCGACCTCGACGCGGCGCAGTCCCTGTACCCGGGACACGCCGCGCTCGGCCGCCTGGCCGAGACATTCGACGCCATCGCACGACTCGGTGTCGCCACGTTCCTGGCCGAAGGTCGCGACGACAACGAACGCCGAGCGGTCGTGAAGGCCTGGCTCGACACGCCGACTTGGGACGACTCGATCCGCTTCCTCGCCGAGCATGCCGACGAGCTGCACACCCCGGCGGTCCGGCAACTCCTCACCGCAGCCGGCGACACCGTCGACTCACGCCGACACCGGGCCATCCTCGACCTCAGCGAACACATGGCCGCGGCAGACGTACTCGCCCTGCTCACCGACCCGTCCGTCGCGGCCAACCATGCCCTGGACGCCATCGAACACGCCGACGTGCCCTGGATGACAGCCGTGCTCGCGGCCTGCCCACCCGTCCTGGAGAACCACGACGCCAACGCCGCAGTCCTCACCGCCGTCCTGGCCCTCGCCGACGGCTCCCCCGACGAGGCCCGCGCCTGCGCGATGTACGCCGCCGAACACGCCGACGACCTCCAACGCCGAGCCCACGCAATCCGCCTACGCGCCCTCCACCACGGCCGCCCCGACCTCGAAGCCGCAGCAGAACTCGTCGACATCATCAACCCCTGACATCGGCCCACCCGACCGCGCGCCACAGCCATCGCAGCCGGCAACCACCAGGTCCCGAACGGGGCACAACCGTCGATTTCCGACGCCCCGCTGCCCTCGCACCCCAAAAGCCCCACCCGCCACAAAACGCACCCCGCCCGTCCCGGCCGGCCCAGAGCAGCTCTACGCCTTCACACGGTGATGTGGCGGCAGCCGGATAGTGCAGGCACTGCACTATTTCGGCCCCAATCCGGCCCCGGCCGGAATCAAAACGGGCATCCATCTGGTTGGATGGATGCCCGAACCAGATAAACACCCAGGTCAACCAGGGTGGGCACAGACAGACTCGAACTGTCGACCCCTGCTTTGCAAGTGCCGATGGGGTGGTGACGGGAGGTACCACAGAGGGATGCTGTACCCCGGGCCTCACGTAGTCCGTCGAACTGCGACAAATCACCACAGGATCAACTCATGGCGACTTCGGGGCCAACCAGGTTCCCACCCCTCTCAGGCTCGATGTCGCCCTGGCCCCGGTGCGCGAGGCGTGACATCGTTCCAGCGCCGCCATCCACCCCACCGCCGGTGGTTCGGGGACTGAGCGGCACCACCCGTCACCGCGTGATCGGCGAAGCGCAACAACGTGATGAACAGCCAGGGGCCTGCAACCGACGTGCGCCGAACGCCCCCGAGAACCTGGGCAAGCCGCGCCCGCGATAATGGAGCACGGCTGCAGTGCACTGGTGGATTTCGATATGTTACTAAACTCTAATAAATTGGCCAAGTAATTGACATTCATAATATCGCGAATATTTTCGCGAATAAGTCGCAGAACCATGGTCGCCGTGCGGCGCCGGCCGCAGGCGATTCGGTGCGGCGCCGTCGGAGTGGCGGTCCTCGGATTTCTCATCACCATGGAGATTTTCGCACGTCGCTACGGTCTACCGGGGCCGATCACCAGCCAGGGGCGCGAGCTGATATTTGCTCCCCGTTCGGGACAGCTGCTGTATGCCGGTTTGACGTTGATGATGGTGGTGCTCACCTGGCGGCAACGGTTTATTGCGGTGGGTGCGGCAATCGGCATCGACATCGCCTTCTGGCTGGTGCGGTGGGTGGTCGACGCCAGAATGAACTACGGCAACGGCGCGTTGTGGGTGATTTTTGGCTGTGCGGTCTTTGCTCTCACGCGCCGCACCGGCGGGGAACGCGTCCTGATGCTGAAGGGCGCCGGACTGGGACTGCTGCTGGTGGCAGGCCACAAAACCGGCGCCACCTGGCTGCTCATCACGTCGGAGACCCGCCCGGCTGTGCTCGACCAGTACGTGGCGACTGCCGATCACGCGTTGAGTGACCCGTCGTGGCTGGCCGGCCGGATGGTCGCGGCCACCGACCCGATCAGCTCCCATGTCCTCGGCACCGTCTATGGTCAGCTTCCCCTGGCAGCGGCCATCGTTGCGCTGTACCAACTGCGACACGTAGTGGTCGAGCGCCGCTTCCCGGGCCATCACCTGGTGCGCACCTTCCTGGCCATCGGCCTGCTCGGGCCGAGCATCTACATGATCTTCCCGGTGGTCGGACCGGTCTTCGCCTACGGCCCCGACGGCGGGCCCTGGGCAGTGACCGACCTGTGGCCGAACACGCCGCCGTCGATCAGTACGCCAGTCTCGATGCAGTTCGACGAAATCACCCCTCGCAACTGCATGCCCAGCCTGCACACAGCGTGGGCTACCATAATTTTCGTTCACTCTCGCAAGGGCTCGCGGTTTATCCGATTCGCAGGAACGTTCTGGCTGATTGCCACGCTCGCGGCCACGCTGGGATTCGGCTACCACTACGGCGTGGACCTCGTGGCCGGTGTGGTCTTTGCGCTCACAATCGAGACTGGAATGCGCTCGCTGAACCGCGGCTGGGACTGGCAAGGAATTTGCCTGGTCATCTACGGCGCGACGGTTTTCACAATGCTCTTGGTATCGTACCGCTATCTGCCGATGGAGATGGCACGCTATCCGTGGGCATTTGGACCACTGCTTATTCTGGCGATGGCCTCGGTTATCTACGCCTATGTGCGGACCACCAATGTGTGGGACCCGAAGGCCGCGCCGGCGGAGCAGCTGGAACCGCAACTCCAACCGGCGTGATCGCCGTGCGCCCGGTCACGTCACCACCGACCGTGTGCAGCGGTTGTTTCACGGCCACGGAACGTGACCCTGTCGGGACTTGGTGTTCCCGGTGCGCGAGCATGATCGGCAGGCATACTCGGGGCCGTTTCGTAGATCGATGCGGCTGCCGAGGTGTCCGTTTCGCTCCGTCCCCGTTCGGGTGGGCAAGTCCCGTCTTCGACCGCGCAGATCGCACGGACGAGCAACCCGGCCGGCACCACGGCGATGCGGGTCAGCGACCGACTGGACGGACTGTGGTGCGACGAGAACTTCGCGCGCCGGTATCCGCGCGCCGGGCGTCCCGGGCTCTCACCCGCCCGACTGGCCACCGTCTGCGTGCTGCAGTTCCTGCTCGGCCTGTCGGACCGGCAGGCGGCGGAGGCGGTCCGGTGCACCTGGCTTTGCCGTTCCCGCCGGGCTTCTGCGGCCTGGACATCGAGGAACGAGGACCGCCCCGGCTGGACCCGAACTCGCCCGGCGGCTGCGCGTCAGCAACGCCACCGCTTCCGCCCACACGGCCGCGCTGCGCGGCGCGGGCCTGATCACCACGGTCCGCGCCGGACGCGCGGTCCTCCACCAGCGCACCGCCCTGGGAAGCCTGCTGGTCCGGCAACACAACGGAACGCGGAGCGCAAACGGCTGACCGTCATCGCCCGGGTCGGGGGCGAAGCTCCCGACCCGCTCACCGAGTTCGAAGCCGCCGACGGTGTCCGCGTCCCCGGATCCGTCTGGATCGTCCGCCTCGCCCGCGCACGAACGAACCCGTTCGATAACGCAACTCGTCGTCCCGGGCATGAGCGGCGGAGAATGGGCGGGCACGGCTTTCACACCCCGGCTTCCGGGGATGTGACCGCCGACCGGCAGGTGGGCGAGCCTTTCACCGACCACAGCGACCGTGTCCGACTGGTGGCCACCACGGTGATCGACGGACGTCCCCACGCGATCACCGACGGACACCGAGGAAGGAGTTACCCCACCCTGCGCGGCACCATGCGGGTCTGGGATCCGACCACCTTCCGACAGGCCGGACGAGAACTCTTGTTCCCGATGCCCGTCCACTCGGTAACCGCTGCTCCCAATGACCGGCTCGTCGTCGGCTTCGGCAGCGAAGCCGCCGCGCTCAGCCGCCGCTGACCGGCGGAACCACATCGTGAGTGGAGCCCACTTCCTCGGTCATGCACCCGGCGCGGTTTCGAGAGCGTCGGCGAGTGTGGCGTCCCGGAATCGGGAGAACGCCAGGGCGAGGACTGACAGGGCAAGTCCGGCGATGGCGATCCAGAGGGCGGTGCGGTATCCGGCGGTGTCGGCCAGGAGTCCACCGAGAGGCGCGCCGATGGCGATCACTCCCCAGTTGAGGGAGCGAATCGTGGCATTCATCCGCCCCTGCAGGCGGTCGGGGGTCACGGACTGGCGGTAGCCCATCTCGGTGGGGCCCTCGGTTCCCAGGCCCAGCCAGAGGACGAACTGGGCCGCCGAGACCGCCCACAGCGCACCGGGCCCGGCGGTGGTCAGCGGCACCACCATCCAGGCCAGGGGGGCCAGGGCGCGTGACGCGACCATCGTCGGGCCGACGTCGAACCGGCGGCCCGCCCACGTGGAGAACGTGGTGCCCAGGACCGCGCCTACGCCGGCACAGGCGTAGGTGATGCCCAGACCCAGCGCACCGATGTCCAACTCGCGCAGAACATAGAGCACATAGACGGTGCTGAGCATGCCCGTGAACAGGAACCGGCCGTGGGAAGTCAGGGCCATCGGGCCGAGTGTTCGATGCCGGTAGACCCAGGACAGGCCCTCGCGCAGTTCGGCCCGCAGGTCTCTGCGCTCCGCCCGCCGGACCGGCTCGGGGTCCGTGATCGAGGCGAGCAGCAGACCGGAGGCGAGGTAGGAGGCGGCGTCGACGAGCATCGCCACCGGCGCGCCGACCGCCTTGACCAGGATTCCGCCGAGCAGCGGCCCGGTGGTCTGGGCCACGGAATCGGACTGCTGCAGCCGCGCGTTGGCGGACGCGAGGAGTTCGCGCGGCACCAATCGGGGGAGATAGGACTGATTGGCGGCCTCGAACACGAGCGACAGCGTGCCGAACGCGAACACGAACACGACCAGCGCGGTCATTGTCAGCCGGTCGGCGAGGTAGAGGAGAGGAATCATGCCGAGCAGAGCCGCTCGGCCCAGGTCCGTGCCGACGAGGATGGGTTTGCGTCGGTACCGGTCGACGAGCACTCCGGCAACCAGACCGAACAGCAGGTACGGCAACCAACGCGCCGCGCTCAGCACGCCGAGTTCGAAGGCGGTGGCATGCAGCGTCACGGCCGCGAGGATCTGCAGCGCGAGGATGGTCACGTACGTGCCGAAGCACGACACAGTAGAGGCGGTCCACAACCGGAGATAGCCAGGAAGATCCACCAGCCGGGACATGGGAGAACGTTAACGACGGTGGCGGCGACGGGGAAGGGCGGGTCCCGCACGCGCACGACGACCAAACGAGGCATACGGCTCGATCGCGGATCTCGAGATCGGGCCCGAGGTGGCGGTCACGCCAACCTTGATCCTGCCGATGCGTCGCCACCTCGCCCGAGGCGACCGAGGAGTTCGTAGCGCCCGTCGACGATGCGGCGTGTGTCTGGCAGGGCCGTCCCCCTGTCAGTCCGTGTGCCGGCTTTTGATTCGATGGTCTACCAGCGGTCGAGGGCGAGACCTCTTGCAAGCCGTGCGGCAGGCGGCTCCCGATCACATCTTTGGACTGGGGCGCGCTACAGCCACACAGAAGCCCGCAGCAAGAAATCGCGGGCACTGCATTATTTCGGCCCCAATACGGCCCCAGCAGGAAACAAAACGGACACCCATACGTTTTGATGGGCGTCCGCATTGAGCAAAACCGCAGGTCAACCAGGGTGGGCACAGACAGACTCGAACTGTCGACCCCTGCTTTGTAAGAGCAGTGCTCTAACCAACTGAGCTATGCGCCCGGATGCGAGAGGACAGCCTACCGAATCCGTGGGGGTGGTTCGTGCCGTTGGGGCGTGGGGCCGGTCACCTCTGCGTGAGGTCGGGGGTGGTGGGCATGCGGCGGAACCAGGGGAGGCGGGTCAATGGGGTGTCGACGGTGATCTCGGTGGGGCCGTGGTGGGTGGTGCCGTCGTCGGCCTGCCAGGTGCCCGGGGGGATGGTGACCTTGCGGGAGTGGGCGCCCTTGGTGGTCACGGGGGCGACCAGGATCGTGTCGCCGAGCAGGAACTGGTCGGTGACGGCGGCGTAGCCCCGGCCCGGGAAGGCGTAGTCGAGGGGGCGCTGGATCGGCTCGCCGGTGTGTGCCGCGGCGCGGGCCAGGGTCAGGATCTCCGGGCCCAGCTCGGTGTGCAGGCGGGCGGCGGCCCGGCACGCGTCGAGGTGCTCCGCGTCCAGCACCCGCCACGGTGCCGCGGAGAATTGCATCATCGGGAAGAGCGCGGCGGTCTGCGCGTATCGGACGAACAGCTCGGGGTCGAAGCCTTCGCCGTCCGGGCCCGGGACGAAGCGGAACTCGCCGCCGCCGATCATGTCCGGGCAGGTGAACGCGTGGCCCGTGATCGACTGGGCGAGGGCGTTCGGGACCAGGCTCTCCAGCCCGAATCGTCCTTCCCACAGGTGGTACTTGTCCTGTTGGCGCTGGGCCAGCGGCAACCCGGCCGCCCGCCACGAATCGCGGAACTCGTTCAGCGGCCACTGCGCGCCGAATCGGTTCCACGCGTGCGTGTACGCCTCCGGGTCGGCCACACCGAGCGCCCGCCAGAACGGCGCGTCGCCCCCGTCGAACTTGAACCCGTCGATGCCGACCGACTCCTGAAGCTCCGTCAACTGCGCCCGCAGCCAGCCGGTCGCGTTCGGATCGAGCAGGTCCAACCCCGCGCTGTAGCCGTTCCACCACGCGTGCACGCCGAAGTACCCGTCCGGGCGGCGGATCAACAGCCCCTGATCGTTGAGTTGCCGGCAGGTCGGCGAGTCCGGGGTCACGTACGGCACCAGCCACAACATCACCCGGAAGCCGAGTTCGTGCAGCCGCGCGACCATGCCGGCCGGGTCCGGGAAGCGTCCCGGGTGGAAGGTCCAGGTCCCGTAGTCCTCGCTCCACCGGTCGTCGATCATCAGCACGCCGGGCGGAAATCCGTGCCGCAGCAGGTCTTCCGCGTAGGCGAGCACCTTGTCCTGGGTGGGCTCGAAGACCGTCTCGATCCACAGGTTGTACTGCGGCGCGGTAAACAACAACGGGTCCGGCAGCCCACCGGTGGCCGGGTAGTGACGCTGCATCACCTCCAGGTACGCGTCCCGCAACGTGCCCCCTGCGGCCACACCCGTATCGACGACCACATCCGCGTCCGCAGCCCCGAAGCCCTCACCGGCCTCCGCGGCCCCCGACCTCCCGGGGACCTCGATCACCGGCCGTCCCTCCCGGATCCGAAACGTGAACGGCCGTGTGCAGTGCACCCATCGGCCGTGGTCGGAAAGCAGCACCGGCATGCCCTGATTGGCCTTCACATCCCGCAGGTCGATCTCGTACCCGTCGGTGAACGGCATCCGGCGACCGTCGGCGCTCGCTCCGCCCCACCAGCGTTCGCCGACGCGCGGCTCCAGCGCGAGCACGCCGTCCTCGATCGACCCACGATTCGCCATGACGCTCTGCTCTCCCACGTTCACGATTCCCTCCGCGCGCCCACCAACCGGTGGCGGTGGGCCCCCCGTTCGGCCCACCCCCCCCCCCCCACCCCCCCGCCGGGGTAAAAAAAAAACCCGCCCGGGGCCCCCCCCCCCCCCCCCGGGGGCGTTTAAACAACAG
>NZ_JBHZAV010000008.1:0-32540 GCF_042754445.1 Embleya sp. NPDC059213 | reverse complement strand
TTTTGTTTAAAACCACCCCCCCCTCGACCACCCACCCCCCCCCCCCCCCCCCACGGGGGGGGGGGGGCCCCCCCTTCGGCCCCCCCCCCACCCCGACACCACCCGGCCGGGTAAGAACAATCACCGGCCGGGCGCCACGCACCACCCGCCACCTGCCACCTGCCGAGCAGGCGTCACTTCATGCTGAAACCCTGCTCCTTGCCGAACGAGACGATCCGCTCCTGCCAGCCGGCCAGCGCTCCCGGCAGGTCGCCACCGGGCCGATACGCCTGGCCGATGGTGTCCTTGAAGATGCTGTTCGCGTATACCTGGAAGGGCAGGTACTGCCACTCCGGCCGCACCGCGCCGGACATCTGCGCGAACACCTCGTTCGGCTTCGTACCCGGGAAGTACGGGAGGTCCGCGCCGCGGAAGCCCGGGTCGTCGAGCAGTTGTCGGGTCGCCGGGAACAGGCCGACATCGGTGTTCAGCGACTTGACCGCCTCGGGGTCGGAGTTCAACCACGTGGCGAAGGCAACCGAAGCCGCCTTGTTCTTGGCCTGCTTCGTCACCGCGACCGAGGAACCGCCGTTCTCCGCGCTGCCAGGCGCACCGTCACCGGTCGGCATCGGCGCAACGGCCCACTGACCGGCGCCCTGCGGGATGTTCTTCTGCAACACCGCGGGCGCCCACGCACCGGCCAGCCACAGCGCGTACTTGCCGGCCCCCATCGACTTCCACCACTCCTCGTTCCAACTCGGCGTGGATTCCACCGTCTTGTCCGCCAGCATCGGGCCCCACGTGGCCGCCCACTTCGCCGTGCCCGGGTCGTCCTTGAGCTTGACCGCGGCCGAGGTCTCGCCGGAGACCTGGTACGGCTTGCCGCCCTGCTGCCAGATCAGGCTGTTCGCCTGGCCCGCGTCGCCCGGGTCGAGGTAGGTGACGAAGTTCCCCGGGTCGGCCGCCTTGACCTTCTTGCCCAGTTCGGCCACCTCGGCCCAGGTCTTCGGCGGCGTCGCGCCGAGCTTGTCCAGAATGTCCTTGCGGTAGAACATCGCCATCGGGCCGGTGTCCTGCGGGACGCCGTAGATCCCGCCGGCCACGTTGACCTGCGACCAGGCGGACGCGGCGAACTTGTCCCGAAGCGACGCGGCGCCGAAGTCGGCGAGGTTGACCAATTGCTTGGTGATCGCGAACTGCGGCAGCGCGAAGTATTCGATCTGCGCCACGTCCGGGGCACCGTTGCCGGCCTTGAGCGCTGCCTGCAACTTCGTGTACTGGTCGGCCGATTGGCCCACGTTGACCAACTTGACGTGCACCTTCGGGTACTTCTTCTCGAAGAGTGCCACGGTCCTGTCGATGTTGGGCACCCAGCTCCAGAAGGTGATCTCGGCGGGCTGGTCGAGAGCCCCCGCGACCGCCGCCGGGTCGGCCTGCTTGCCGCCCTTGCCGCCCTTGTCGTCCTCGGACTTGCCGTCCGACCCGCACGCGGCGAGCGACAGGGCGAGCGCGGCGACGGTGACCGCTGCGGTCATCGAGGTCGACCCGCGCAGGCCGCGGCGACCGGCGATCGACGGTTTTGCATTCATGTGTGCCCACTCCAAAGGGAATTCGCGAACTCGGGGACGTGCGAAGAAAGGAGGCATGCGAAATACGAAGGAAAGAAAAGAAGCCCTACCAAGCGCCCGACCGGGCCACCGGGCCGCCCGGCCACGGGGCCACCCGGCCGCCAGGCCGCCCGGCCGCCCGGCCGCCCGGCCCCAGCCGCCAGGCCCGCCAGGCCCGCACCTACTGCTTGACCCCACCCGCCGAAAGCCCGGACTGCCAGAACCGCTGCAGGAACAGGAACGCCACGATCAACGGCACGATCGCCAGCAGGCTGCCGGTCAGCAGGATCGGATAGATCGACGTACTGCCCGCCACGCTGCCGCCGTTGGCCTGCCCGTTCCACCGGTTGAGGCCGACCGTCAGCGGGAACCAGTTCGGGTCGTTGAGCACGATCAACGGCAGGAAGTAGTTGTTCCAGGTCGCCACGAGCGCGAACAGCAACACCGTCACGAAGCCCGGCGCGAGCAACCGCAGCGAGATGGTGAAGAAGATCCGCAACTCGCCCGCGCCGTCCATCCGGGCCGCCTCCAACATCGCGTCCGGCACCGCGTCCGCCGCGTACACCCGCATCAGGTACAGCCCGAACGGGCTGGCCAGGGACGGCAGGATGACCGCCCACGGGGTGTTCACGATGCCAACGTCGCTGAACAGCAGATACGTCGGCACCGCCAGCGCCGTACCCGGGATCGAAATCGCGCCCAGCACCAGCGCGAACATCATCCTGCGTCCGGCGAATTCGAACTTGGCCAGCGCATACCCGCCGAGTGTGGCGATCATCGCCGCGCCACCCGCACCGACCACCGAGTACAGCAGGTTGTTCGCGAACCAGCGCAGATAGATGCCGTCTTCGTAGGTGAGGACGTCGTGGATGTTGTCGAAGAGGTTGAAGTCGTCGGCGAACCACAACCCACGCGACGACAGCAGCCCCTCGTTGGACTTGGTCGCGCCGAACATCAGCCAGACCAGCGGCAGGAGCGTATAGCCGAGCATCAGCGCCATCGCGACGGTCAGCGCGGTGCTCTTGCGATTGCGTCGATCGCCGCGCCCACCCCGTCCACCACGTCCACCACGCCCGCCGCTCCCGCGATCCGGCCGCCGTCCCCGAGGACGAAGGAACCGATTGCGCGCGTCGCCGGCCGCACTCGGACGATCCGGCAGAGTCGAGGTACTCACTGCATGCGCTCCCGTCGGGCGGTGGCCAGTTGCACCAGGTACGCGACGAACACGGTCACCACACCGAGCACCACCGCGATGGCGGCCGAGTAGTTGAACTGGCGTCCGCTGAACGCGAGGTTGTAGGCGTACAGGTTCGGGGTGTAGTTGGTCGGGACCGACGCCGGGGCGAGCGCGGACAGGATGCTCGGCTCGTTGAACAGTTGGAAGCTGCCGATCACCGAGAACGTGGTGGCGAGCAGCAACGCCGGTTTCAGCGCCGGGAGTTTGATGCTCCACGCGGTCCGAAACGCACCCGCGCCATCCATCTCGGCCGCCTCGTACAGCTCTTCGGGAATCGCCCGCAGTGCCGCGTAGAGGATCATCATGTTGTAGCCCACGTAGGACCAGGTCACCACGTTGCCGATGGACGCGAGCATCCAGTCCGGGCCCAGCAGATTCGGCAGTTCGGTACCGAACAGGTCGCCCAACTCGGCGGACAGACCGAACCGGTTGCCGTACATGTAGCCCCACATCAGCGCCGCGACCACACCGGGCACCGCGTACGGCACGAAGATGCCCACCCGGAACAGGCTCGCACCGCGCAACCGACCGCTGTCGATGGCCAACGCGGCGAGCAGCGACAGGGCCAACATCAGCGGTACCTGGATCGCGAAGAACAGCGCGACCCGGGCCAGTCCGGCGGAGAACAGGTGGTCGCTCAGCGCCTTCGAGTAGTTGTCGAAGCCGACGAAGACCGTGCCCCCGATCATCCGGTCCTCGTACAGGCTGAGCCGGAACGCGTAGGCGAGCGGTGCGGCGACGCCGATGACGAAGACCACCAGGAACGGGAAGAAGAAGGCGTGGCCGGTGAGGTTGCGCCGCAGGGCGCCGCGCTTCACCACGTGCCCCGGCAGCGGCACGGGACCGGGTCGACTCTCACGGAAGGTCCTCCGGGACGCTCGCGGGATTTCGGGAACAGTGGTCACGGGATTTCGGGAACGACGATCACGGGGGTTGGGAAAAGGCGACGGTCGCGGGGTTCGGGAACGACAGTCGCGGGATTCGGGAACGACGATCGCGGGGGCAGTCACCCCCGACGAATGTTTGCGCCAACATCGCGGCGCGTTTCGAGAGTGTTCCGTCAGCCTGACGACCTGTCAATAGCCATCTCTGCGGGAAGTTTCCCGCGCAAATATGGCTTTTGGCGCTTCCGTGAAGTCGATCGCGACGCGCTGTTGACCGGGAATCGTGTTTGCGCGAACATGAGCGCACCCGCCGCCCGGCACGGATGGCGTGAGTGTGCGGACGGCCCGAGCGTGCGGACGGCGTGAGTGAAAGGATCGGGGCATGGCGAAGGACGGAGAGGTGGCGAAGCCGGAATCGGGCGGGTCGTTCGAAGCACGGACCCGGCCGCCGTCCATGGCCGATGTCGCCGCGATGGCAGGGGTCTCCAGCCAGACCGTCTCGCGCGTCGCCAACCACCGCAGCAACGTGGACGAGGCGACCCGCGAGCGGGTGCTCGCCGCGATGCAGATGCTCGGCTATCGGCCGAACACGGCCGCACGGGCCCTGGCCACCGGCAAGTTCCGGATGCTCGGCGTGATCAGCTTCGGCCTGAACGCGTACGGCAACGCCCGCACCCTGGAGGCCATCGTCGCCGCCGCGCAGGACGCGGACTACTCGGTCAACGTGGTGAGCGTGCGGGCACAGACCGAAAGCGCCGTACGCGACGCCTTCGATCGACTCACCGTGCAGGCCGTGGACGGCATCATCCTGATCGAGGCACAGATCCTGGACACCCCCGCGCTACGACTGCCCTCCGGCCTGCCGGTGGTGGTGGTCGACGGCGAGGAGAGTCGGCGGCATCCCGGCGTGGACACCAACCAGGCCGAGGGCGCCCGACTGGCCACCACTCACCTGCTCGAACTCGGCCACCGCACTGTGTGGCACGTCTGCGGGCCCCAGGACTCCTACGCCGCCCGGCGGCGCGCCGAATCCTGGCATCGCACGCTCAAGGCGGCCGGTGCGCCCGTCCCGCCGCTGCTGTACGGCGATTGGAGCGCCGCCAGCGGCTACGCGGCCGGCCTCGAACTGGCCGCGAATCCGGAGGTGTCCGCGATCTTCGCGGGCAACGACCAGATGGCACTGGGCGTGGTACGCGCACTGCACGAGGCGGGTCGCCGGGTCCCGGACGAGGTCAGCGTGGTCGGCTTCGACGATCTCGCCGAATCGGCCTGGTTCCTGCCCTCGCTCACCACCATCCACCAGGACTTCGAGGAGGTCGGCCGGCAGTGCGTGGCGCTGCTGTTCGACCAGTTCCGCACCGGTCACGCCACCGTCCACGGAGCCACGCCGGTCGCCCCGACCCTGATCGTCCGGGACAGCACCTCGGCACCCGGCGCACCCTGACGATCCGTCACCACGGCCCCGGTCCCCACCCGCACCGCGCACGGCCACGCGCGCACGCCGCTCGCCCGCGATGCGGGAGTCCGCCCGCGCGCCGTACGGCCGATTCCTGCCTGCCCACTCCGCACCACCGAAGCCCGGTGCCTCCGGCACGAGTTCGCCCCGCGCACCCCTCGTCCTCAGCACCCCCGAAGTGACCCCGAAGGAGAAGTGGCGCCGCACCGAACGACCTTCGGCTCCGGCGCGCGCCACAACGCACCGATGAACGACACCACACACCGCCCCGCCGGTCGAATGGCCGCACTGCGCGCCCGCCTCGGCGGCATCGGCTTCGGCGCCGACTACAACCCGGACCAGTGGCCCGAGGCAACGCGCGCCGAGGACCTGGCGCTGATGGCCCGGGCCGGGGTCACCGTGGTCAACCTCGCGATCTTCGCCTGGGCTCGGGTCGAACCGGCCCGCGATGCCTACGACTTCGGCTACTTCGACCGGGTGATGGACGACCTGGCCGCACACGGGATCACCGCCGACCTGGCCACGATGACCGCCGCGCCGCCGCCGTGGCTGGTCACCGAGCATCCCGAGGTGCTGCCGACGACCGCGGACGGCACGGTCCTGTCCCCCGGCGGCCGGCAACACTTCTGCCCGTCCTCGCCGGTCTTCCGCGACCGCGCCGCGCGCCTGGTCGAGGCGGTCGCCACGCACTACCGGGACCACCCGGCGCTCGGGCTGTGGCATGTCGGCAACGAATACGGCTGCCATGTCGCGGAATGCTTCTGCGACGTGTCGGCGGCCGACTTCCGGCGCTGGCTGAGCGAGCGCTACAAGAGCGTGGACGCCCTCAACGAGGCGTGGTCCACCGACTTCTGGTCGCAACGCTACGCGTCCTTCGACCAGGTGTTGCCGCCGCGCACGGCGCCGACCTACCCGAACCCCTCCCAGCAGCTCGACTTCAAGCGATTCGGCAACGACGCGCTGCTCGCGTGCTTCACCGCCGAGACCGCGATCCTGCGCCGGATCACTCCCGACGTGCCGGTCACCACGAACTTCCTGGCCGGGCTCAAGAGCGTGGACATGTACGACTGGGCGCCGGCCATGGACGTCCTGTCCCTGGACAGCTACCCCGACCCGAACTGGGCACAGGCTCACATCGGTGCCGCGATGAGCTACGACGTGATCCGCTGCGCGGGCAACGGCGAACCGTGGCTGCTCACCGAACAGGCGCCGTCCGCGGTCAACTGGCGGGCTCGCAACGCCGCCAAATCACCCGGCCGGATGCGGTTGTGGAGCTGGCAGGCGGTCGCCCAGGGGGCCGACGCGATCATGTACTTCCAGTGGCGGCAATCCCGGGGTGGGGCCGAGAAGTTCCACTCCGGGATGGTGCCGCACGCCGGACCGGACACCCGGGTGTTCCGGGAAGTGGTGGACCTGGGCATCGAATTGGCCCGAGTCCCGGAGCTGGTCGGCACCCGGATCCGCAATCGGGTCGCGCTGCTCACCGACTGGCACAGCTGGTGGGCCCTCGAACTCGACTCGCATCCCTCCGACGCCGTCCGGCACCTGGATCGCGCACTCGACCACTACACACCCCTGTTCGACCTGGGCGTCGGGGTGGACGTGGTGCATCCGGGGGCCGACCTGTCCGACTACCGCCTGGTGATCGTGCCGAGCCTCTACCTGCTGTCCGCCGAACACGGCGACAAGCTCTCCCGCTTCGTCGCCGACGGCGGGTCGCTGGTCGTGTCGTTCTTCAGCGGCATCGTCGACGACTGCGACCGAGTGCATCTGGGCGGATATCCCGGTCCCCTGCGGGAGGCACTGGGCGTGTCGGTGCAGGAGTTCTGGCCTGCGGACGCCGGAACGCAGTTCCCGGTACGGGGAGTTGCCGAATCGGGCGACGCACCGCCGTCGGGCACCGGGGACCTGTGGCGCGAGGACGTCACGCTCAAGGGCGCGCGGGTCGAATTGGAGTTCGCCGGCGCCGACTGGGCGGGCCGCCCCGCCGCGACCGTACACAACCACGGCGCGGGCATCGCACGCTACATCGCGACCCGCCCGGACGCCGCGACCATGCGCGGCCTGATCGCCCGAGCCTGCGCCGACGCGGGCGTCGAACCGGTACTGCCGGTGCTCCCACGCGGCGTCCAGGCCACCATCCGGGCCGGCGACGGGTACGACGTACTGGTCGTGCTCAACCACACGGACGCGGCCCACGAGATCGACCTCCCGACCGCTCGCCGGGACTTGCTCACCAACGACCGCGCGATCACCCGCCGAATCACCCTGGCACCCCAAGACGTGGCAGTCCTCGGCTCCCTCCCGACCGAACCCGAGTAACCGCCACCCCAAACCGCACCACCACCGCACCACCGCACCACCGCACCAACGCACCAACGCACCAACGTCAAAATCCGCACCACCGGCGCCACCGGCACCCCTGCACATCCCTCACCCTCAACCGGAGCAGGTACCGATGCAACGCACCAGGCACCGACTTCTCACCCGCCGCCCCCCGACCCCGAAGACCCCCGGCCTCCCCCGCGCCGGCCACCGACTCCTCACCCGTTCCGCCCTCGCCCTCACCGCCCTCACCGCCGGCCTCCTGATCGCCCCACAAGCCGGCGCCACCGCACCCACCACGCCCGCACCCACGCAAGCAGCCACCCTCGCCGCCTCCTGGACAGCCCCCCTGTCCACGAGCGGCCGCTGGATAGTCGACGCGAACGGCCAACGATTCAAGCTGCGTTCGGCCAACTGGGCCGGTGCCCAGGGCACCTGGAACGGCTCCGGCGACATCGCCAACGCCGCCAACCACCACAGCGGAGAGAATGCCAACGGCATGCCGCTGGGCCTCGATCGGGCAAGCCTGCCGACGATCCTGGCGGGCTTCCACGCCGTCGGGATCAACAGCATCCGGCTGCCCTTCTCGAACGAAATGGTGCACACGACCACGGCCGTCCCCGACGCGGCCGTCGCCGCCAATCCGCAACTGCGCGGCAAGACCCCACTCCAGGTGTTCGACGCGGTGGTCGCCGCGTTGACCGCCGACGGCTTCGCGGTGGTGCTGAACAACCACACCGGCACCACCCGTTGGTGCTGCGGCCTCGACGGCAACGAACGCTGGAACACGACGCGCAGCACCGCCGACTGGGTGACCGACTGGGTCACCATGGCGAACCGCTACAAGAGCAACAAGCGCGTGGTCGGCGCCGATCTGTACAACGAGGTCCGGCGCAACATCACCGACGACCCCAACTGGGGCTGGGGCAACGACAAGGACTGGCAGGCCGCGTCGCTGGAGGCGGGCAACCGGATCCTGACCGAGGCCAACCCGGACCTGCTGATCATCGTCGAAGGCATCAACTGGACCGGCATCCCGGTCGACGGCCTGCCCCACGGCCGCCCCACGCTGACTCCGGTCCGCACCCTGTCGCACACCCTGGTCGACCCGAACAAGCTGGTCTACTCGGCACACTTCTACGGGTACACCGGCCCCAACCACAGCGGCGCGTACGGCACGGGCGAAACCCACGACGCCCGCTACCAGGACCTGACGCGTGATCAACTGTTCGCCGAGATCGACCGATCGGCGCAGTACGTGACCACCGACGGGCAGCACCACACCGCTCCGGTGTGGATCAGCGAATTCGGCACCGGCGCGGAGGAGACCGATCCGGCCGCCCGTGCCTGGTTCACCAACTTCACCGACTACCTGGTGGCCCGCGACCTCGACTTCGCCTACTGGCCGCTGGTCGGCTGGAAGGGCAACGGCCAGGGCGACTCGTGGGCCCTGCTCCGCTTCGACCCGTCCGGCACCCGCAGCGGCATCGCGGACGACCCGAACGACTGGCGCGCCGCCGCCTGGACCAAGCTGACCGGCGCCGCCGGCCGTACCGGTGCGATCCCCGGATCCGCGCGCTGGAACATGCTCAACCTGGACAGCGCCGACGCCCAACCCTCGCTGCGGATGCGGACCCGACCGGACTGGGACTCCGGTGCCCGCAAGGGCGTCTGCCCCGACGGCGAGCGCATCATCGGCCTGTCGCACACCGGAAACCGCGGCCTGTGCACCACCGCCGGCGGCCCCGACCTGTCCCCGATCGGCGCGCCCTACACGGTGGTTCGCGACCAGTCCTACGTGCAGAACGACTGGGCCGCGGGCTACACCAAGCTCGAATGCCCCGCCGGCCGAATGATCACCGGCTACAGCGTGCGCGGCGCGGCCGTGTCCGCGATCCTGTGCACCCAACCCACCACGGCGCTCGGCACCCAGGCCCGCACCCTGTGGTTCGACCGAGGCGACAACCGCCCGACCGGCAACCCTGGCGGCGAGTTCGCCTCCGGCTCGTACAAGGGCCAGTGCAACGCCGACGAATACGCGGCCGGCGTCGCCTACACCGGCCGAGTCGGCTCGGCCAAGACCCCCGATGCCCTCCTCTGCAAGCGTTAGACCCGACCGACCCACCACGACCGCGCCGCCCCCACCCCGGGGGCGGCGCAGTCACACCCAGCGCAGTCACACCCGGGCAGGCACCCCCGGCACCGGCATCCGCAGTCCCGGCACCAACCCACCGGCACATCGGCCCAAGCCCCCGAACACCCCTAGCGGGTCGGCGGCTGAGTCCCCGTCGGAGCCGCCGGCGGCCGCTCCGTCTGCGGCCTCCCGTAAGGCACCGTGTCGGGAAGACCCAATGTGACGGACTGGTCCTGAAATTCGGCCACCTGCTTCGACGCGGCCCGATTGACCTCCGGATCCACCCAGAGCTGCCACGTGGGCAGCAAAGCGACCTCCATCAGCCGCTCGAGCGGCAGCGGCAGCACATCCGCCGGTACGGCCGCACCGACGACCCCGCGCTCGGCCGTCTCCGTCACCGTGATCTCCACCCCGTCCGTGCGTTGCAGGCGCACCGACCGCGTCCACGGCCCCTGCACACCCGATCCCGGCTGCCCGTTCCCACCGGCCGTCGACTCGCGGCTCCCCATGGACTCCGCGCTGTATCCACGCGCCCCACCCGGCCCGGTGAAGGGTGTACAGGTATCGAACTTGCCGACCTCGGCGCAGGCGGGGACGGAAAGCGAGGTACGCGACGTCACCTGCACCGCAAGCCGGGTCGAAGACTTGACGCCCTTCAGCATCACGCCTGCGGAAGCGCCGATCCGGCTCGTCGAATCGCCCGGTTTCGGGGTGAACGAGAGCCCCTGCGGCTCCACTGTCTTGCCGCCGAGCCATTGCACCTGCAGCAGTACCCGGGCAATCTCCTGAGCCGAGACCGGTTCCTTCCCGCCCGGCGTGGAGGGCTCCGCAACCGGCCGGGGACTCGTACTCGGCGAGGTCGAGTCGCCGCCCACCGCCGCCGGCCCCGAAGCCACCCGGCTCTTCGGCTCCCCCTCGCTCCCGCCCGCCACCACCAGGCCGGTGCCCGCCACGGCCAATACCGCCACGACGGAGGCGCCCATCCGAATCCGCCGGGCCCGCCGCATCCGCCGGCCCCGGGTGATTCCCCCCGCGACCAACCCGGCGGGGAGTACCAACTCCGACGCCGCCGTCCGCATCGCGGCCGCCAGTTCCTGCTCCTCGGTCCTCGGGGATCCCATCGGCCTGCTGTCTCCTAGACGTCCGTTCGACCACGTGTCGTGCCCCCACCCGCAGGTCGTGCCGGCAGGCGTCCCGGGCCAATCGCGCATGGACCTGCCCGGTCGTTCCCACCAGGCACGAAACTCGACCCGACCGGCGTCCCCCCGACCCCGACCGACGTCGCGCGTGTACCCACTAGATAGAACGCGCCGAACCCCCCGGGCCGTCACGCGAATACGCCCGGAACATCAAGTAGGGCTCATATTCTGGCGTTCGCACGAGGAAACCGCGCCGGCGGCTCCGGACCGATGATCGCGCGGCACGTGGGGAGTCCCCCTTCCGAACCCTCACCCACTCCCGCCCCGGCACCCTCGCCCCCGAAGCCCCCTCGAAGCCCCGAAGCCCGAAGCCCTGCTCCGAAACCCTCGCTCAACCCCGAAGCATCGCCCGCACCCACGTACGTACGCACGAGAAGGTGGCCCGATGACCGACCCGGCAACCAGCCTGCACGAGCTCCTGAAGTCCCACGTCGACTCCGGACCCCTGCCGGGAGCAGTGGCCCTGGTGGCACGCCACAACCGGGTCGCGGTCCAGGCGGTCGGCTCACTCGACGCCGCCGGCACCACCCCGATGACCCGGGACACCATCTTTCGCATCGCGTCGCTCACCAAGCCCATCATCGCCGCCGCGGTGATGCTGCTGGTCGAGGACGGCCGCTTCGCGCTCGGCGATCCCGTCGGCCGGTGGCTGCCGGAGTTGGCCGCACCGTACGCGGTGCGTTCGCCGACCGGCCCGATCGAGGACGTGGTCCCGGTCACCCGACCGATCACCGTGTTCGACCTGCTCACCTTCCGCGCCGGGTACGGCTTCCCGTCCGACTTCTCGCTGCCGGCGGTGGGCCCGCTGTTCACCGAGCTGACCCAGGGACCCCCGCAGCCGCAACTGGTCCCGGCCCCCGACGAATGGCTGGCCCGGCTGGCCCGGATCCCGCTCCTGTACCAGCCGGGCGAGGCGTGGCTGTACAACACCTGCTCGGACATCCTCGGTGTGCTGATCGCCCGGGTCAGCGGCCGCTCGTTGCCCGACTTCCTGGCCGATCGGCTGTTCGAGCCGCTCGGCATGGTGGACACCGGTTTCGCCGTTCCGCGCGGCCGGCTCGACCGGTTCGCGTACTGCTACCGCGGCACCTCGACCGGCGGCCTCGATCTGGTCGACCCGCCCGCCGGCCAGTGGAGCAGCCCGCCCGCGTTCCCCTCCGGTGCCGGCGGCCTGGTGTCCACCGTCGACGACTGCCACGCCTTCGCCCGACTGCTGCTCGGCGAGGGCACCGTCGACGGCCGGCAGGTGTTGACCCCCGCGTCGGTGCGCCGGATGACCACCGACCACCTGACCGCACCCCAGCGGGACGCGGCCCACCTCTTCCTGGAGGGCCAGGGCTGGGGCTTCGGTGGCTCGGTCGACGTCGCGGCCGTCGATCCCTGGAACGTCCCCGGCCGCTACGGCTGGGTGGGCGGCACCGGCACGGCGGCGCACATCGTCCCGTCCACCGGCACCGCCACCATCCTGCTCACCCAGTTCGAGATGTCCGGCCCCACCCCGCCCACCCTGATGCGCGACTTCTGGCACCTGGCGGCGGGCCTCTGATCCGGCCCGCCCGGAGGTCCCGCACCGCCCACGAGTCCCGCACCACCCACCAGGCCCGCACGTCCCGCAGATCCCGCACCACCCGAGGCCCCCGAAGCACCCACCAGGGAAGCCACAACCACGAGCCCCACCCCACCCAGGAATCCCACCCCGCCGAAACGCGTTGCGCCCCGACATGACGACACCGCTCGGCCCGAACACGCCGGATTCCGCGACACCGCTCCACCCGGGCGCCCCGGAGGCCGGAAAGCCCCTGCGCTACACCGCCTTCTCCACCGACCCCGCCGGCGGCAACCCCGCCGGCGTCGTCCTGGCCGCCGACGGCCTCGGCGATCCGGCGATGCTCGCGATCGCCGCCGAACTGGGCTACTCCGAAACCGCGTTCCTCACCCGACCCACCGTCGGCGACGACCCCGCAGCGGCCCGCACCTTCGACGTGCGCTACTTCAGCCCCCTGGCCGAGGTCTCCTTCTGCGGCCACGCCACCGTCGCGGCGGCGGTCGCGGTCGCCGAGCGGATCGGCCCCGGCGAACTCGTCTTCGCCACCCGGGCCGGCCTGGTCCCGGTCGACGTGATCGCCGCCGCCGACGGCGTGCTGCGCGCCACGCTGACCAGCGTCGAGCCGCATCACCGGGCCGCCCCGGCCGCCGACGTCACCCGGGCGCTGGCCCTGCTCGGCTGGGCCGCCGCCGACCTCGACCCGGCCATCCCGCCGGGCTACGCCTACGCCGGTGCCCACCATCTGATCCTGGCCGCCGGCACCCGGGCCCGGCTGGCCGAGTTGCGCTACGACTTCGACGGTCTGGCCGAGTTCATGCGCGCCCGCGACCTGACCACCCTGCAACTGGTGTGGCGCGAGTCCGCGACCACCTTCCACGTCCGCGACCCATTCCCGATCGGCGGCGTCGTCGAGGACCCGGCCACCGGCGCGGCGGCCGCCGCCCTCGGCCACTACCTGCGGGCCCTGGACCTGGTCCGCCCGCCCGCCACGCTCACCCTGCATCAGGGCGACGACCTGGGCCGCCCCGGCCTGCTGACCGTCGACCTGCGGGCCGACGACCCGAGGGTGCGGGTCTCCGGCGTGGCCGTACCGATCCCGGATCCGCTCGGCTGAGCAAGAGCGAGCCGGGCGGCCCCGCGTCGGGCGGACCCGAACCGCGTTCGCCAATTTGTGACAGCACTGGTCCAGACCATTGCTCGCCCCCGAACAGCCCTCCTAACGTGGCAGAGCGCCCCCCGGTAAACGAAGGCACGCGACGCGCGCAGGTCGCATCGACACGGTCCGCACCCGGACCGTGTGGCTCCACGTTCGGATGCGGATTCGATGTCCCATCGGCTCGACCGTGCCGCCCGCGGCATCCGGACGAGCCGGTTCGAGTCCGTGCCCGAACGGGTCGGCCAGTCCCGGCACGACTTCGTTCACGAGGAGAAGTTCCATGCGCAAGAGGATCATCCTGTCCGCACTGAGCGCGGCGGCGGTCGCCCTGCCCTTCATGATCGTGCCGTCCTCCGCCTCGGCCCACGGGTTCATCTCCAGCCCGAAGAGCCGCTCCGCGCTGTGCGGTGAGGGCAAGGTCAAGAGGTGCGGCCAGATCCAGTGGGAGCCGCAGAGCGTCGAAGGCCCCAAGGGCTACCCGGCCGGCGGCCCCGCCGACGGGAAGCTGTGTGCCGGCGCGGACGGCCGGTGGGCCCCGCTCGACGACCCGCGGGGCGGCGCCTGGCCGACCACCGCACTCACCTCGGGCGCCTCGTTCAGCTTCACCTGGGAGATCGAGGCCCGGCACTCCACCAGCACGTTCCGCTACTACATCACCAAGCCGAGCTGGAATCCCACCCAGCCGATCAGCCGCGCGCAGATCGAGAGCACGCCGTTCCTGACCGTCCCGTACGGCGGTGCCCTGCCCGCCGCGCACACGGTGCACACCGGCACTCTCCCGGCCGGCCGCACCGGCCAGGCGCTGATCTTCGCCGTCTGGGACGTCGCGGACACCGACAACGCGTTCTACTCGTGCTCCGACGTGAAGTTCTGACCGAACACCGCCCGCCCGGCGGCCGGACGCGACACCCCGCGCCGCCGGGCCCGGCCACGGCGCGCCCCGCACCGTCGGGCCCGGGCCGCCCGCGGCGGGCTCATCCGGGGTACTCGACCACCCGATCACACCAGCGCCGCAACAACGGCGGATCATGGCTCACCGCCAACAACCCCGCCCCCGTCGACGCGCGGTAGCGCTCCACCACCCCCACCAGCGCGGCCGTCGTCGAGGCGTCCAGCATCGAAGTCATCTCGTCGCACACCAGGTACCGCGGCCGCAACACCAACGCCCGAGCCAGACACGCGCGTTGTAGTTGCCCGTCGCTGACCTGATGCGGCCGGCGGGCCAACAGGTCGTCGGTCAACCCGACTTCCGCGGCCAGTTCGGGCACCCGCTCGGCCACCTCGACCGATCGCCCACCGGCCCGCAGCGGCTCGGCGATCACCTCGTGCAGCCGCATTCGGGGATCCACCGACACCCTGGGCTGCTGAAACAACACCCCCACCCGGGTCCGCATCGCGCGCGGCGCGGCGAACCGCCACCGCGTGACGAACTCGCCGTCCAACGACACCCGTCCGCCGTACGGCACCTGCAACAGCGCGAGCACCCGCGCCAGGGTGGACTTGCCGCAACCGCTGGGCCCCGACATGCCCACCGCCTCACCGGGCGCGATCAGCAACGACGCGTCCCGCACGATCGGCGCGCGCCGATCGTAGCCGGCGACCACACCATGAGCCCGCAGGCCGAGTTCAACCACGATCGTCTCCCCGGGGATGGTGGCAGGCGAGACCGGCCACGAAGTCCGGCACCCGCACACACGCCTTCGTGGCGAACTCGCAGCGCGCCGCGAACGCACACCCGGCGGGCAACGCGCTCAGCTCCGGCGGCATCCCGGGGATCGGCACGAACTCCCGCTCGGGCAGCGCCGCGAGCAGGCCGCGCGCGTACGGATGCCGGGGCCCGGCCGCGCCGAAGAACACCTCGGCCGAGGTCTCCTCCACGATCCGGCCCGCGTACATCACCGCCACCCGATCCGCGATCCGCTCCGCCGCGACCAGGTCGTGGGTGACCAGCAGCACCGCGTGCCCCGCGTCCGCGAGTCGGCGCAGCTCGTCCGCGGTGCGCTCGACCAGCGCCCGATCCAGGCCGGTGGTCGGCTCGTCCGCGATGATCAGCCACGGATCCCCGACCAGGGCCAGCGCGACGGCCGCCCGCTGGGCCAATCCGCCGGACAACTGGTGCGGGTACCGATCCAGGTGGTCGACCGGGTACGCGGCCCGCGCGGCCACCCGTTCCGCGATCCGGCCGACGAGGGCCCGTTCCGGGCACAACAACTCCCGGACCGTCTCCTCCAGTTGGGAACGCACCGTGCGCACCGGGGTCAACCGGGCGGCCGGACTCTGCGGCACCAGCCCGATCCGCCGGCCGCGCACCGTGCGGGCGAGCGTCCGCTCCGGCGCACCGATCAACTGCACCGCCTCGTCACCGCCCCCGCCCAGCACCGCCCGCCCGCCGACCAGCGCGTTCGCCGGCAGCAGGCCGAGCAGCGCCGCCGCCAGCACCGACTTGCCGCAGCCGCTCTCGCCCACCAGGGCCAGACATTCGCTGGCCACCAGCCCGAAGGAGACCTGCTCGACCGCGCACACCTCGGCCGTCGGCAGCCGAAACCGCACCGTCAGCCGATCCACCAGCAGGGATCCGACGTCCATCGACGCCATCGCCGTCACAGCCGCAGCTCCCCCGGCCCACGCGGATCGATCCGCTCCCGCCACGCCCCGGCCAGCCCGGCGATCGCCAGCGTCGGCACCACGATGAACAGGCCGGGCGCGAACGCCGGCCACCAGTGACCGGTGAGCAGCGCCTGCCGGCCGTCCTCGATCATCGTGCCCAGACTGGCCAGATGCGGCGGCATGCCCAGCCCCAGGAAGGACAGCGCCGACTCGTGCCAGATCGCGTGCGGCACCGCGAGCACCGCGGCGAGCGCCGCCTGCGGGGCCACGTTCGGCACGAAGTGACGCATCGTCACCCGCCGCCGGGAGGCCCCGCCGGCGATCGCCGCGTCCACGAACGGCCGGGTCCGCAACGACATCACCTCGGCCCGCACGATGCGCGCCGTGGACAACCAGTGGGTCAGCCCCACCGACACGATCACCGCACCCGGCCCGGGTCGGAACAGCGCGACCAGGATGATCCCGAGCAACAGGTGGGGCACCGAAGCCAGTACGTCCACCAGCCGCGCCAACACCCGGTCGGTCCACCCGCCCAGGGCGCCGGCGGTCGCCCCGACCACCGTCCCGATCACCGTCGACACGACCGCGGCCACCACCCCGACCAGGAGCGACACCCGCATCCCGTACACGCAGCGCAACAGCGTGTCCCGGCCCAGCTCGTCCGTACCCAACGGATGGGCCGGGGACGGCCCGAGCAGCCGATCGTCGAGGTGCACGATGCGCTGATCCAACTCGGCGAAGAGCGGCACGAACACTACCGCGAGCACGATCACGGCCGCCACCGACACCGACGCCCACCACCGCAACCGCGCCGCGCCCGCCGCCGAGACCAGCCTGCGCCGCGCCGGTCCGACCGGCGCGAGGATCGGGTCAGCCATCGAGGGCCACCCTCGGATCGGCCAGCCCGTACAACACGTCCGCGGCCAGATTCCCGATCAGCACCGCCGCCGTGGCCAACACCGTCAGGGCGGTCAGCAGCGGGAAGTCCAGCGCGAGCGCCGCCTGCACGGTCGCCGACGCCACGCCCGGCCAGGAGAACACGGTCTCCACCAGCAGGGCGCCGGTGATCAACTCCGGCACCCGCGACCCGAGCAGGGTCAGGAACGGCAACAGCGCCGAGCGCAGCGCGTGTCGCAGCAGCACGGTTCGCTCCCGCAGCCCACGTGCCCGCGCGCCGAGTACGTGCTCCTCGGCGAGCGCCGCGATCAGCGACTGGCGGATGTACAGCACGAACCACGGCAGTTGGGACACCGCCAGCACCGCGGCCGGCAACACCAGATGTGCACCGACCTGATCCGCCGTCACCACCGAGGCGGAGGTGTCGGTCAGACCGCCGGCCGGCAACAGGTCCAGCCGCAGCGCGAACAACCACACCGCGCCCAAGGCGAGCCAGAACACCGGCGCGGCCTCCAGCGTGTACATCGCGCCGGTCACGCACCGATCGAGCACCCCTCCCCGGCGGCGAGCCGCCAGGATCCCCAGCGCCATCCCGCCCACCAGCGTGAGCACGAACGCCACCGATACCAACAGCACGGTCCAGCCCAGCCGTTCGCCGATCACTTGACCCACCGGCATCCGCAACGACCGGGACGCTCCCAGGTCGCCGGTGAGCGCGTCACCCAGCCAGGACCACCACTGCGCCACGAACGGCCGGTCCGCGCCCAGCCCGGCCCGGATCTGCTCCAGGTTCCGGGCGGAGGCGGTGAAGGCCGCGTCCCCCGCGTACTGCCGCACCGGATCGAACGGCGACGCCGCGCCCAACGCGAAGACCAGGAAGGTGACCGCGAGCAACACCACCGGCGCCGCCGCCAGCCGGCGCGCCACCAGGACGGACAGACCGCGCAGTCGCAGGTTCACGACGTGGTTGCGGACGCCGCCCGGGGCACCCACTTCTCGATGTTCCACCACGGCCCGACCAGGTCGTGCGGGTGCGGCTCGACCTGAGCGCCGACGCCGGTCCAGTCGTTGTCGACCACGTAGACGTGCTTGAGGTAGGTCAGGAAGGTCCAGGCCGGATCCGCCGCCAACGCGCGCTGGAGATCGCCGTAGACCTGCGCCCGCCGGGCCGAATCCCGGGTGGTGCGTCCCTCGGTCAACAGCGCGTCCACGCTCGCGTTGCGATAGTGCCCCGGGTTGTTGAACGCCTGGCCCGCGAGCGAGGAGTGGAACGTCTCGTAGGAGACGAAGTCCGGGTCGTACGGCGCGCCCTGACCCATCAGCAGCGCGTCGGCCCGCATCCGCGGCTCGATCGCGTCCCACGTCAGGCCCTCCACCGAGATGTCGATGCCGATCCTCTTGGCGTCCGACACGTAGGCCAGCGCGAGGTCCTTGCGCAGCGCGTCACCGGCCGGATACAGCAGCGTGAATCGGGCGGCCCGGCCGTCCTTGACCCGGATGCCGCCGTCGCCCTTGCGCCACCCGGCCTCGTCGAGCAGCCGTTCGGCGGCCGGCGCGTCCACCGCGTGTTCGAGTTCGCGGGCGTACAGCGGACTCGACGGCGCCACCGGACCGAACGCCGGCGCACCGTCCCCGTTCAGGATGCCGCGCACCATCGCGCCGCGGTCCACCGCGAGGTCGAGCGCCTTGCGCACCGCGAGATCGCCGGTCACCGGGTTGCCGCTGGGCAACATCACGCCCCGGTAGTCGGCGGTGTCCACCTTGAGCGTGCTGCGCGTGCGGTCCTTGGCGAAGCGCTCGGCGAGCTTGGGCGGCAGTGCCGCCGCGTCCAGGTCGCCCGCCGCCAGCCGGGTGGCCCGGGTGTTGTCGTCGAGGATGAACGCGAAGGTGACCTGCTTGATCGCGGGCTCGCCGCCCCAGTAATTCGGATTGGCCTTGAGCACGAGCTTCTCGCCCGCCCGCCAGGTGTCCACCGTGTACGGCCCGGAGCCGATCGGCCTCCGGTTGAACTCGGCGGTGGTCAGCGCCGGACCCGTCAGGGTGCCCAGCACGTGCTCCGGCACGATGCCGAGCGTGGTGCGCTGCGGAAAGGGCGCGTACGGGTATTTCAGGGTGAACACCACGGTGCCCGGATCCGGCGCCGCCACCCGATCAAGCGCCGCCAGGTCGCTGCGCACGGTGGTGGGCACCGTCGGGTCCAGGATGGTGCGGTACGTGAAGGCCACATCCGCCGAGGTCAGCGGGCGTCCGTCGGAGAAGCTCAGCCGATCGCGCAGCCGGTAGGTGTAGGTCAGGCCGTCGGCGGAGACCTCCGGCAAGGCGCGGGCGAGCGCCGGCACCAGACCCAGATCCGCGTCGTGCGCGAGCAGCCCGTCGAAGAGTTTGGCGGCGCCGTCCTTGCTGTAGCCCAGGATCGGACTGAGCGAATCGGGTTCCTGGCCGACCCCGATCACGATCGTGTGCGCACCCTTCGCCCCACCGGCCGAGGGCGCCGAGCCCGCGCAACCCGCGGCGGCGAGCGTCGCGCCGACCAGGGTGGCGGCGAGTACACCGCGTCGACGGCCGGAAAAGGGTGGGTAATGCACGATTCGTCCTCGGTCGTTCGTGATGGTTGTCCGCGGTGCCATGTGATTACACATGATTCGCACTTGCAAAGAGATTGCAATAGGCGAACCTAGCGCAGCCCATCCGCCCGGTCGGACACGCCCCGTGCGCACAGTTGGTGGACCTCCATCGGACTGCACCTGGAAGGATGGGCAGGATGGAGTGGGCACGGTCCGCACGGTGATGGGAGCAGGCGTGGTGGTCGGATCCGCACGACGGTCCCTCGGGGTCGGCCTTCCGCTGTCGATCACGCTCGCGCCGCTGCTCCTGGCCCTGCTCCCGGCCGCGTTCGCCGGCGGCGAGACGCGACCGTGGCGTCGGCGCAAGGACGCCGCCCGCTCGGCGGCGCTGGCCGCGCGCGAGGCGGCGGGCGAGGCGTTCCTTCAGCTCGACACCGCGCAGCGGGACATGATGCTTTCGCTGGAGACGGTGCGCGCGGTGCGCGGCGCGCGCGGCACCGAGGACGCGCTGCGCAGCTTCGCCGCGGTCAGCCTGCGCATCGACGAGGCGAGCGCGGCCTACATCGCGCTGATGGACCGGCATCCGCTGGACGCGGACCTGGAGACCGACGAATACGAGGCGGCCCGTCGGGAGTTGACCGAGACCGCGGGCAAGCTCGACGCGGTCCGCCGGGATCTGGACCGGTTCGGCACCTCGCTCGGCCCGCTGCTCGCCGACGCCGAGCACGCCCTCGGGCAGTTGCCGCCGGCCGTGGATCGGGCCCGCCGGGCCGCCGCGCAGGCCGCCGAGGCGCTCGCCGACACCGAGCGGGCCGGTCTGGGCACGAGCGGACTCACCGCCCGGCTGGCCGCGATCCGCGGCGACCTGACCGAGTTGGACCGCGGCCCGGCCGCGCTGGGCATTCCGGGCACGCTGGAGGTGGCACGCCGGATCGAGAACTCGGCCGGCGAATTGCGCGCCGAGGCCGAGCGGCTGCCCCGACAGCGCGAGGAGGTCACCAATCGGCTGTCCTCGCTGCGCACCCGAGCCCAGGCCCTGGAGTCCCGCCTGACCGGCGTCGAGCCCGCCCTGCACCGCCTGCGTCGCGACTACGTCCAGTCCTGCTGGACCGACCTGGAACAGGTCCCGGCCAAGGCCCGCCAGTCGCTGGGCGTGGCGCACGCCCGCCTGGAGGAGGCCGGCGCCGCGGCCGGACGCGGCGAATACGCCGACGCGGTCAGCAAACTGGCCACCGCGCGGGCCACCCTCAAGGACGCCGACGAGGCGATGGCCTCGGTCAACGACCGCCTGGCCGCGCTGGAGGAGGTCGCCCGCGATCCCGAGGCCGAGCTGGAGCGCACCCGATTCGCGCTGCGCGACGCCCAGCGGCTCGCGCTCGGCGGCCGGGCCAACGCCGAGGAGCGCTACGCCCGCCGGCTGGACGCGTTGGTCTTCCGCCTGGAGGCGATCGCCGCCGAACCGGAGAATCCGCGCCCGAACTGGTGGCACTTCCTCAGCGAGACCCGGGCCATCCGGGCCGAGGTGGCGGCCACGGTGCAGGTCATCCGCGAGGACCGGGCCGGCCCCGGCCCCCACTGAGGCCCCGGACCGAACCGAGACTCCGGACCGCACCGACATCACGGCGCGTCAGCACACGGAAGCAGAAAGGCGACATTCTCCGCTTTGCACGCACTTCGCGCGACTCAGCGTAGTGAAATCGTCGCCATGTTCGACCAGTCGGGTAAAGAATCGGCACCTTCAGCCACCTTCCCGAAATTTAAGGTTTAAAGTCGTCGGACCGGTCGACTTCGGGACTCAGGTCCCTATTCACGGGTCCGAAACCCCGTGTGCCGCGCCGTCGACCACTTGCCGACACCGGGAAGTCGCACATGCCCGTGCTCTTGATGCTGCTGTTCGTGTTCCTCCTCGTGCTCGCGTTGCCGAGCCTGCGCGCGCTGCGCCGGGCCCCGCGCACCGCCGCCGTGCTGCCGTTGCACACGAACGACATGACCGACATGCATCGCATGATGGTCCTCGCGTACGAGGAGGAGCGTGCGGTGCTGCATCGCCAGGCGGTCACCTGGCTGCACTCGCTCGGCCGAGGCCCGCTGCGGGTGACCGACGCGCAGGCGGCGACCGGCAATCGCGGCTGCGACCTGGTGACCCTGGGCGACGGCACGGTGCTCGGGCTGTCCTCGACCGGGCTGGTCATGCACGAGCTGTGCGGCGCGCTCGACCGCTTCACCGAGGTGGCGCTGACCCGGGTGCGGGCCGCGCGCGACGGCTTCGAGCTCACCTTCGACATGGAGTGTGGCCGGCAGTTGCACGCCCAGGCCGAACTGCTGACCGTCCGCGGCGCCTGCGTCTGAGTCGCCCCGGCGGGCCCCGGAACACCCGAGGGGCCCGCAACACCCGAGGCGCCGCCCGGGCCGCGCCCGATCATTCGACCGGCAGGCGGCTCCGCTCGAGCAACCAGGCCGCGATCCGCTCGCCCGCCGTCACACCCTGTGCGGTCAACGCCTCGACGTGCGGCGCCGACCAGTTCGTCTCGGCCAGTTCGCCGTGTCCCGGCCGCACCCCGGCGTCCGCCGCGCGCAGCAGCTCGATGTCCAGCAGCGAGTCGCCCGCCGCGAACACCATGTCCGCGTCCGCCCGCCGAGCCACCTCGCGCACCGCGTCGCCCTTGGTCAACGCCTCCGGGACCAGGTAGAGCTTGCGGCCCTGGAGCGAGACGCCGTAGCCGCGCTCGGCCGCCCACTCGGTCGTCTCCGGCACGAACTCCGGCGGCAGCTCCGCCCGTTCCACCACCAGGTAGGTGAACAGGTCCTCGGCCACCCGGAGTTTGTGGGTCCACTCGGGCAGCGCCACCCGTTCCAGGTGGGCGACCACCTCCGGCAGCGGAGCGGCGTTCGCGGCCAAGGTCTTGCGCACCCCCGCGTGCCAGTCCGGGTCGCTCTCGCCGTGCACGAGCAGGTGACCGCCGTTCGCACAGATCGCGAACTCCGGTGCCCGACCCGGCAGTACGATCCGGCCGTACTGCTCGCGGGTGCGGGTGGTGGTGGGCACGAAGGTGGTCCGCTCGGCCAGTTCGACGAGCAGCGCGACGGCCTCCCGCGTGACGAACGACATCGGCGCGCCTTCGTACTCCTCCACGCACACCAACTCGGGCGTGGGGTCGGTCGCCGCCAACCCCAGCCGGGCGGCGGCCCGGGAGTAGACGAGGGTGCGGTCCAGGTCGCTGGCCACCACGACACTCACGCTGGGCTCCCTTCCCGGCGGAAGCCGGGCTTGACCAGTCCGACGCACGAATACGGCAGGTCGTCCACCTCGACCACCGGAACCCCGCGCTGTGCGGCGAGCATTCGCACGTGGTCCAGCTCCGCGCCGACGCCCTTGCGGGCCAGGATCTGCCACGGGACCCGGCGCAGCAGCACCCGGGTGGTCTCGCCGACGCCGGGCTTGATCAGGTTGATGTTCTCGATCTCGTACTCGACGCCGATCCGCTCGACGGCCCGCCAGCCCTCCCAGGTCGGCGCCCGGTCGCTCGCGGCCAGTACCGGTTGATCGCGCGCGACGTCCTCGGCCACCGCGGCGAAGCGCTCGGCGACGGTGTCCAGGAACAGACCGGAGACGTCCGCGTCGGCCAACTCGGCGTAGAACTTCGCGCCGTGGAACTCGTCCGGACCGATCAGGTCGTCCCGCAGCACGGTGCGCGAAACCAGCCCGGACACCGTCGAGTTCAAACACGCGGACGGGATCAGGAAGTCGTCGCGGGTGCCGTAGGTGCGCACGCACGAGCCCGGGTCGGCGAGCACGGCCAGTTCCGGGTCGAAGCGCATGCCGGTGGTCTCGGCGGTCAGCTCCAGCGCGTCGGACAACTCCCGGGTGATCGCGCCCTTGCCGGTCCAGCCGTCCACGAAGACGATCCGCGACGGATCGAATTCGCGTCCCAGCCAACGCAACGCGGTGCTGTCGATGCCGCGTCCGCGCACGATCGACACGGCGAAGTGCGGCAGGGTGAGGCCGTGCGCCCGCTGGGCCCAGCGGCGCATCAGCACGCCCACCGGGGTGCCCGCGCGGGCCAGCGAGACCAGCACCGCGTCCCGGCCGCGTTCGGCCAGGATGGTCTCGGTGACCACGCCGACCGCGTGTGCGATCCGGTCCGCCGAGGCGTCCGATGCCGCGTGGAACAGCGCCTGATACTCGGGCGAGGGCTGGTACTCGATCGGCAACGACTCGGCGTAGTGCGCGCCCGCGTGCTGGATCGCCTCCTCGCGCTCCTCCAGCGGTGCCTCCAGCTCCACCGCGGACAGGTCCTTGAGCAGCCAGGCGACCTCGTCGGCGGCGTAGGAGGAGAACGCCGGCCCGTACAGCGGGTCCGGCAGCTTGCCGGTGTCGTGCCCGGGTGGGCTCGGCTGGTGGTTCATGAGCTGCGCACCTCGGGGGTGAAGGAGGGGACGACGAGCAGACCGACGTGGTCGGTGACCCGGGACAGCGCGGCGAGCAACCCGCCGGGCGCGTGCAGTTCGGGGGTGTCGGCGACCGAGTCGACGACGATGAGCACCTCGTCGAACCGTCGTGCGGGATCGATGCCGGCCGCCACGTTGTACGCGTAGCGGGCGCCGGGACCGTCCGACGGATCGTCGTGGGCCGGGAATTCCAACCGGGTACGGATCGCGTAGCCGGGATCGTCGACCGCGAGCACCGGCGAGCGGGTCGTGGTCGAGTAGCGCACCTCGACGTCCGCCGCCACGTGCTCGGCCAGCGCCCGGGCCAACCGCAGCGGCGTGTACATCAGTTCCTCGAAGCCGAGCACCAGGATCCGCCGGCCGACCACCTGCTCGGCCAACGCGGCGCCCAGCGCGGGCAACGCCCGCTCCAGAGCGTCCTGATCGGCCGCGGTGAATCCGTGCCGGCCGCCGTCGGGCAACCCGGCGGGCCAGTCCAGGTCGAGCGTGCGCACCGTGCCGGACCCGCCGCCGCTCACCCGGCCGCCGTCGTGCTCGGCCACCAGTGCGGTGCCGCGCGCCAACACGTCCTCGGGAAGTTCGACGGTGCCGGCGGCCAGCGTCACCACGTCCACCCGGGCGCCGAGTTCGGCCGCGAACACCTCCGCCTCGGCCCGGTCGGCGGGACCGCGCACGTCGATCAGCGCCGCGATCACGTAGTGCGCGCGCGGCGCCACCGCGTGCAGCGCCCGGATCGTGTTGGCGACCGTGCGCCCGGTGGAGAGTTCGTCGTCCACCAGCACCAACGGCCCGGTCCCGGCCAGCAGTTGCGGATCACGCGGCAGGATCAAATGCGAGGTGGCGTGCGAGTGCTCCTCCTCGAACGCGCCGAACGGCGCGACCCCGGCCACCGGACGTCGGGTGGAGTGCAGGTAGGTCGCCCCCGGCAGCGCCTCGGCCACACAGTGCCCGAGGCCGGTCGCGGTCTCCGCGTAGCCGAGCACCACCGGCGTCGGCTCGCCCGTCAACACGCTCGCCACCCGTGCGCCCAGCGCGCGGCCCGCGTCGTGGACCACCGCGGGCAGTTGCGGAATGTGCTTGCCGAGCACGGTGGACACCAGCAGGTGGGCCCGACGCGGATTACGGCGCAGCGCGAGCCCGACCAGCGTGTCGAGCCCTTCCCCCGCGAGCGCCACGTCGAGTCGCTCGGCGACCCAACTCCCCGACCAGGTTTCCATCCGATGTTCACTCAACGCCCGAACCCGCTTTCCTCGCTACCCGATCGAATCCCACCGCGCGGGGCATCCGGCCCCGACGACCCTCTCACCCCGTGCCGATGCACTCCATGCCGGCCGCGAGCAGGTCGACGAAGGTGACCTCCTCGCCCGCGACGCCGAACGCCTGCGCCCGGCGCAGAATCGCCTGGGCCCAGGCCCGGTGCGGCTTCACCTCGTTCATCTTGTTGGTGTACGCCGAGCGCAGCACCCCGCCGCCGGCCGCGCTCTCGGCCAGGATGTCGGTCGCGTCGCAGTACTCCTCGTGCGTGACCACCGACATCGCGTGGATCACCGCCACGTGGCTGGGGTGGATCGCGGTCTTGCCGAGCAGACCGTTGGCCTTGTCCAGTTCCAGCTCGCGAATCAGCCCGTCCAGGTCGGCCGAGATCAGCCGGGTACGCAGCTCGACCGCCTCGTCCGGATCCTCGGCCTCGGCGAACGGGGTGCGCCGGAGCTGCGGCTTGAACAGGCGCTCGCCCTGCGGGAAGTACTCCCACACCGGCCCGCTGATCACGTGTCCGGTGCCGTCCGCGCGGCCGAACACGTTGACGATGTCGCCGATCAGGCCGGCCACCAGATGCACGTCGTACGCGGTCAGGTCGCGCGAGCGGCGCAGCGCGTACGCGGACTGGAAGTCGGTGGCGCCTATCCGGACCGCGAGGATGCGATCCCGGTGCGCGGCGACCAGCTCGGCGAGTTCGGCGAGCACCGCGCGCCGGTGTTCGAGGTAGGCGATCGAGGGCGATTCCAGCACCGGCATCGCGTACAGCCGCCGTCCGCTGAGCGCGATCGCCTCGTCCAGCGCCTTGAGGTAGCGCGTACCGCTGTCCGGCTCGAACTTGGGCAGCACGAATCCGGACAGCACGTCCAGGGCGTCGCCCAGCCGCTCGGTCAGGTCGGTGATCTGCTCCGGGTGGCGGACCCGGATGAACAGCAGCGGGCCCTCGACCCCGGAGCGGGCGAACTCGGCCAGTTGCTCGACCAGGTTCTGCTCGGCGCCGACCACCTCGCGGTCGTCGATCGAGTCCTCCAGGCACAACACCATCGAGGTCACCCCGCGGGCGGCCTGCTTGACGATGTCCGCCGCGAGCGTGCGGCGGGTCGCGGGGCTGTACAGCGTCGCGCCGAGGGCGGCGGCCAGGACGGCGGCGTCGCTGTCCCGGTCGAAGGTCTCCGGCGGGCGGTGGAACAGATGATCGCGGACCGCATCGTCCAGGTAGCCGAAATGCCGCATCGTGATCTGATCCCCCTCGACTGACGGTGGTGGTGGCAAAGGCGCGTCGGGGCGGGAAACCCGTACGCGCCCGGTGGTACGAAAAAGGCGCATTCGCGCCCGGCCGGTGAGCCGCCGGCAGGCGCTGCCTACGGTAACCGAAAAGCAAAATCGAAGGCGTACGATCCGGTTATAGGACCATGTGTTCACACAATCGTCACGAGCCCGCCCCACGTTGAGCGCAGCTCCTTCGGGACGGCAGGATGGGCGCATGACCCAGGTGATGTCCAAGGGAGCGAATACGGCCCTCCCGGCCCGGTCCGTGCGCGTGGTGCTCGAATGGCGGCCCGGAGCCGGTGTGCCGGACATGGACGCCTCGGCGCTGCTGCTCGGCGCGAACAACAAGGTGCGCGACGACGCCGATTTCGTCTTCTACAACCAGCCCCGGCACCCGTCCGGCACGGTCGTCCACGAGGGCAAGAACACCACTCCGAACCGCTGCACCGACGGCGTCCGGGTGGACGTCGCCGCGCTCGGCCACGATGTGCAACACGTGATCGTGGCCGCATCCGCGGACGGCGGCACGATCGGCTCGGTGCCCGGTCTCGTCCTTCGACTGTACGACGCCGACGGCGGCGCCGAGCTGCTCAACTTCCCGATCACGGGAGCCGACGCCGAGACCGCGTTCGTCTTCGGCGAGATCTACCGGCGGGCCGACCAGTGGAAGTTCCGCGCGGTCGGGCAGGGCTACGCGAGCGGTCTCGCGGGCCTGGCGACCGACTACGGCATCAGCGTCGACGACGAGCCGAGCGCCCCGGCACCCGCACCCGCGCCGGCCCCGATGCCGTTGCCGCCGGTGCACCAGTCCCCGCCGACCGCGCCGGCCCCGCCGCCGCCCCCGATGCTCCGCGACGGCCCGCCGGCGCCACCCGCGTACCAGGAACCGGCGCCCACCGCCGTCCTGCCGCAGTACGGCCAGGGCACGCTGCCCGCGCCGCCCGCCCCGACACCACCGGCGCAGCCGCAGGGCGTGCTGCCGATCTCCGGCAACACCCCGTACGGCGGCGCGCCCGTGCCGCCGCCTCCGCCGCGCCACGACGGCCCGATGATCCCGCCGCCGCCGGCACCGCACACGATCGGCGGCCCGCCGCCCGGCTACCCGCACACCCCCGCCGGCGGCGCGCCGCTCCCGCCGCCGCCCGCCATGGGCGGCACCCCACCGCAGGGCTTCCCGGGACCCGGCACGCCCGCCCACGGGATGGCCTTCCAGACCCCGCCGGGCGTGATGCACATGCCGCCGGGCGGCCCGCAGCTACCCGCGCCGGGCCAGTATTCGCCGGCCCACGGCGTGCCGCAGCCCCCCGGGCCGTACACGCCCTCGCACGGCGCTCCGATGCCGCCCGGAACCCCGGCACAGGGCATGGGCATGCCGCCGCAGCAGCAGTACCAGGGCACCCCGCCGCAGGGTCAGGGCGGCCCGCCGCAGTTGCACCGGCTGGACTCGCCGCCGCAGGGCCCGCAGTTCCAGGGCTGAGCCCACCCACGGGCCCGGCTGCCGCCGCGGATGGCGGCAGCCGGGCCCGGTGCGGTCCACCGGCGCCCGCTCACTTGTAGCCGCGCGCCCACAGCAGCCCCCAGTTGTACTGCCGGTCCAGCTCGGCCTGGTAGCCGTGCACGTAGCGCACCTCGCGCCGGACCACGATCTCGTCGCCGTGGTTCTCCACCACCGCGACCGCGCACGTGTGCGCCTCGCGGGCATGCTCGTCCAGTCGCACCTCGATCGGCAGACCCGCGTTCGGGAACAGCGTGACCACCCCGTTGACCTGATCGAACGCCGGGATGCCCTCGTAGATGTAGACGAAGATCAACAACCGGCGCACGTTGCGTGCCTGATCGATGTTGATGAACAACGTCTCGCCCGACGCCGATCCGGATCGGTCGTCGGTGTCCAGCCGGACATACGGCGGCTGACTGAACGACCCGTACAGGTTGCCCAGCGCCTGGACCACGCCCTTGGAACCGTCGCTCATCTCCCACATGCAGCCGAGGTCGAGGTCGATCTTCTGCGGCAACGGCGGCGCCTGCACCGCGAGGGGCCGGAACAGACCCCCGCTGCGCTGTCTCGGCGGCGCCTCCTCGACCTGCGGATTCCAGTGCAGATTGACCCGCAGCGTCCCGGTCGCGGAACCGGCCTGGGTCAGTGAGACCTCGGGCGTCGAACGGGTCAGCGCGACCTTGTGCCCGCCGTGCTCGGGCTCGCGTTCGATCAATCCCCGACGCCAGTCGAAAAGCGGCATCAAGCCCTCCCTGGTCCCCCGGCCGGCACGCGTACGCGTAGTGGCGGCTTCAGTACACAACATAACCGGGCTCGAAAAAACCGGTACCGCGCCCGAATTGCTCGGGCGCGGTACCGGTCGTGGTCCTGCGCGTCACCTGCGGCCGGCGGGCTAGGCCTCGGCCTTGGTCTCGCCGTTCTGCCCCGGAACGTGACCGATCCGCTTGTTGCGCATGATCGAGGAGATCAGCGCGACGCCGATGAAGCCGACCCCGATCACACCGGTGATCACCTCGTGGATCTCCCACTTGATCGACAGCAGCAGGATGCTCGCCAGGGCGCCGATCGCGTACATCGCGCCGTGCTCCAGGTAGACGTAGTCGTCCAGCGTGCCCTGGCGCACCAGGTAGACCGTGAGCGACCGGATGTACATCGCGCCGATGCCCAGACCCAGCGTGATCATCAGCAGGTCCTGGGTGATCGCGAACGCACCGACCACACCGTCGAAGGAGAACGAGGCGTCGAGCACCTCGAGGTAGAGGAACATGAAGAACGCGGCCTTGCCGGCGGCGAGCTGCACGGGCTTGGGCCCGCCGCGTCCCTCGGCCTTGGCCGGCTCCGCGCCCGCCTCGGCCTCGTCCTCGTCCTCTTCGTCGTTGATGTGCGCCAGCGTGCCGTGCGTCTCGAAGTAGTCCGAGAGTCCGCCGACACCCAGGTAGGCGATCAGGCCGAGCACGCCGGCCACCATCACCGTGCCCTCCTTGTGCGCGGGCGAGAGCGTCTGGGCCACGACCACGAGGGTGATCAGCGCGATCAGCGTGGAGAGCACATCGAAGTTGGCGAGCTTGCCGGTGAAGCGCTCCAGCGGGCCGATCCACCGGTGCTCACGCTCGTCGTCGAACATGAAGTCCAGGAAGATCATCAACAGGAACAGGCCACCGAAGGCGGCGATCGCCGGATGCGCCTCGTCCAGGTGCTGCGCGTAGGTCATCCCGTCGATCATCTTGTCGTCGTGGAACGCGAGGTCGACGACGTCCACCGGACCGATTCCGGCGGTCAGGCTGACGATGAGCAACGGGAAGACGAGCCGCATGCCGAAGACGGCGATCAAGATGCCGACCGTCAGGAACATCTTCTGCCAGAAGGCATTCATCTTCTTGAGGACGGTGGCATTTACTACAGCGTTGTCGAAAGACAACGAGATCTCGAGGATCGACAGGATCAGCACGATGCCGAATCCGGTCGCCCCCCAAAAATAAGCGGCGACGGCGAGACCGGCCACCGTCACGCCGAACGACCAGCCGAACGTACGGATTACCACGGATGAGGTCCTTATCTACCTGGGGATTGCATCTCCGGGTGGGTCATCAGGAAGACCGGCCCTCACTCCCCCACCCGAGAAACCCCGGGAAAGGCGTCAGGGCCGGCCCCACCGGGTGACCGACCCTGACACACACCGTCAGCACGTACTCATTGCACGCTGACGCCGAAGTCGAGTGCGATCCCCCGCAGGCCCGAAGCGTACCCCTGCCCTACTGCGCGGAACTTCCACTCCCCCTGGTAACGGTAAAGTTCTCCAAAGATCATGGCTGTCTCGCTTGACGCATCCTCCGTGAGGTCGTAACGCGCCAGCTCGTTGTTGTCCGCCTGATTCACGATCCGGATGTAGGCGTTGCGGACCTGTCCGAAGGTCTGCCCGCGCATCTCGGCGTCGTAGATCGAGACCGGGAACACCACCTTCTCGACCTGCTCCGGAACGGCCATCAGATCGACGAGGATCACCTCGTCGTCGCCGTCACCGTCGCCCGTGAGGTTGTCGCCGGTGTGCTCGATCGAACCCTCGGGGCTCTTGAGATTGTTGTAGAAAACGAAATAGTCGTCGCCGAGCACCTTGCCCGCACCACCGCACAGCAGCGCACTCGCGTCCAGGTCGAACGAGGCGCCCGTGGTGGCACGCGCGTCCCAGCCCAGACCCACCAGCACATTGGTGAGGTTGGGTGCGGCCTTGCTCAGCGAGACGTTTCCGCCCTTGGCGAGGGTGACCCCCATCGATTCCTCCTGATCGTCGTACATTCGCTTCAACCTTGCCATGCCCCCGACCCGGCGGGACCCCCTTTTTGCACAGCTCAAGGCATGCCCGAGGGGATCTTCGACAGCGATCTGCACACGACCCACCAGGGTCCGGGACGGCGAACGCCCGCCGACCGCGGCTGCGGTCGGCGGGCGTTCGTTGATGTCTCGCCGGTCAGACGTTGACCCCGAAGTCCTTGGCGATACCGCGCAGGCCGGACGCGTAGCCTTGGCCCACCGCGCGGAACTTCCACTCCGCGCCGTTGCGGTACAGCTCGCCGAAGACCATCGCGGTCTCCGTGGACGCGTCCTCGGTGAGGTCGTACCGGGCGAGTTCCTTGTTGTCGGCCTGGTTCACGATGCGAATGAACGCGTTGCGGACCTGACCGAAGCTCTGCTGCCGCGTCTCGGCGTCGTAGATCGAGACCGGGAAGACGATCCGCTCCACGTCGGCCGGAACACCCGCCAGGTTGACCTTCAGCGCCTCGTCGTCGCCCTCGCCCTCACCGGTGGTGTTGTCACCGGTGTGCTCGACGGAGCCGTCGGGGCTCTTGAGGTTGTTGAAGAAGACGAAGTGCCCGTCCGACGGCGCCTGACCGCCTCCGTTGAGCAGGATCGCGCTCGCGTCGAGGTCGAAGTCCGTGCCGGTGGTCGTACGCACATCCCAGCCCAGGCCGACCAGAACAGCGGTGAGGCCCGGAGCCTCCTTCGAGAGCGAGACGTTGCCGCCCTTGCTCAGGCTGACGCCCACGAGTCCTCCAAAGGTTCATGGAGCAACTGGTGCCCCGGAATTTTCGCCTACAGACGTGACAACGCGCCGATCCTAGTCAGGAGTTCCTGACCGACGGGAGTCTCGCCGCGGCATGGGTACCCCGACCCGACCCGGCCTACACCGGATCAGACGCTCGCGAGCGCCTTCAGGTACTCCGCCTGGTCACGGGCGTCCGGGATCGCGTTGACCACGCTCCACTTGATCACGCCCTCCTTGTCGATGACGAAGGTCGCACGGACGGCGCAACCCTTGTCCTCGGCGAAGACGCCGTACGCCTGCGCGACGCCACCGTGCGGCCAGAAGTCCGAGAGCAGCGGATACTCGTAGCCCTCCTGCTCGGCGAACACACGCAGCGAGAACGGCGCGTCGCACGACACGGCCAGCACCTGCACGTCGTCGTTCTGGTAGTTCGGCAGGTCGTCCCGCAGCGCGCAAAGCTCCCCGGTGCACACACCGGTGAACGCGAACGGATAGAAGACCAACAAAACGTTCTTCTCACCACGGAAGTCCGCCAGCCGAACAACCTCGCCGTGCTGGTTCTTGAGCTCGAACTCGGGTGCCTTGCTACCAACCTCGACAGCCACGATGCAATCCCCTTCTCCCAGGCGCCATCCGCCTCTCCCCCCGAGCCTAACCACCCCCGCCCCACCACCCGGCCCCACCCAGCCCACCAGAACAACCAACCCGACCAACCTTCGAGACCAAGCAGCCTCCGGGCCCTCAAGCCAAATCAGCCCAACCAAAGCCTTGAGGCCACCCAGCCCGGCAACCGGCGCATGAGGCGAACCCAACCCGGCCGGCACTTGACGCCACCCAGCCCCGCCGGCGCTTGAGGCGAATCAGCCCCGCCGGCGCTTGAGGCGAATCAGCCCGGCCGGCACTTGAGGCCACTCAGCCCCGCCGGCGCTTGAGGC